>DRLZ01000244.1 GCA_011322755.1 Crenotrichaceae bacterium | reverse complement strand
CATAAGGTAAAATTATCAAGCTATAATTCAGTAACATTGTAACTGTCTTTTTCTTTACGATGCTGCCAGTAATTCATAGCCAAACGAAAACAGCCGCTGCATATTTCTCATCATGCCTGACAAACTACTGTAAAACAGCATCATTAGGTTTTAATAGTGCAGGTTCTGACAAGATGTTGCTATCCAGTAAATTCTTTATTTGTTCCACAAGAATTCCCGATCTGGAATTGTCGCACGTAGACGTTTAAGTTCGGCTTCTGTCAAGCCAGCATCTCCATTCAATTGATTACACCACTGTTGAATAGCTTCAGCCGATTCAAGCTGATGAATTAATTGAGATAGGTTGTTTTTTGCTTCTGCGATTGTGCTGATTTTTCATTGATTACAACAGTATTATAGCCATAATACTGTTTTTATTTGCAGTCATCAAATCAATTTATCAATCGATTATACGAACGTACTGTGTTTGTGACGCAGTCTTCCGCAGATCGAGATGCGTTGATACAACTACCGCAATCGTTTAAAGAATGACAGTGATTATACAAAATGTCGTTGATTTTGAGCCGACAGTCACGGGTTACACTTGTCAGCAGATATGGTATTCCAGTAATTGAGTTGACCGACCCTTGGTTTCCTATTGATAGGTTAAAAAATACTTATTTTGTTCGTTATTTAGGTTATGTGTATCACAATCTAATAACCATTTTGAGGACAATTTATGACTATTTATACATCAATGAAAAGTAATACAGTTGTGTGGACGCTAAGAAACGTAACAATTCTACTTCTATTGCTATTATCAATAATTCACTCGCCCCTTGCATTGTCAGCAAGAAATGTTGGCACTGGTTTCCCTCCTGACAATGACACAAATGATCCTTATGACGATATCGAACCTGATTTTTATGGTATACATAACACAAGGTATGGTTTTGACTGGATTAGTTTTTCTATTCAGACCAGACCCAAAACAACAAATACACTTTATGTGAGGCAAGGCGATCGAGGCCCATGGAAATACCTTCGACCAGTACCTTCTGGATATTCGTCGTTTCGAGAAGAAGGTCTTGACACACATGTAAAGCGATGCTACTCAGTTAGAAGTCACGCAGACAGTCGTTATTATGTGTATCAGACATGTAAATCACCTTACTCACGAGTTGAATTTAGACCTGGTGAAATGTCACAAGAAATCACCGACCGTATTCTTGATGCTTTTGAATGGAGTAAAACCGAGCCTGTACAGGAAGGCAATAATCCAAATCAACCAGCTCTCTATTCTATGGCCGTGCTGCTCGAGAAAGCACCTAATAGTGAAGATGAAAACCTTATTAGGGACTTGGGAATTCACATTCAAGATCTTCCGCTTTTTCCAAATGAATTTCCTACTTGGGATAGTCAAAAAGCAGTCGTAACTGTTGGAGATGAGTATAGAATCTGGCGTTTTATAGTTATTCCTGGATACCTATATAATGCAATCCGAGATCGAAACATTACACGAGAATCTAAAGGTCAGCAGACAAGTTTGCTTGTCTTTCGTAGAATTCCAGATAATAGAGCAACAGATAATGTTTATGATCCGTATCGACTGAATTATTCCTATTTACGTGACAATTTATTTACCTACAATGGAAATTTTAATGAAAATGCAGTAAATGAAAGCGGATGCCAACTTGGTGACTCCAAGACGGATTGCCCTCTTTTTATTGGAAGTTTAATTAAACACATAGTGTCATATTTTTCTGAGGGTGCCGAATTTCTGATTGATGGTGTGCGAAAAATACAAGGCTTCTTTAAACGCAAGCTTGGTGACGAAGTTACACTAACCCTAAATATTCAACTTTTAAATACTGAGTCAAATTTCACCGAACCAATGAAGAGCGGCTGGTCGGGTGAACTACTGACATTGGAAGGAGCGACAGTACAAATTCGTCAAGGCTTTTCAATATTTGAGAAAAAAATCAATGCATATGGAAATGTGACGGGGAAAGTTGCCAAACATGATTCCTCCAAGATATGTTTTAAACTCAAAAATCATGCGGTGGAAATTACAGAGCTTCTGACCGAAAAGACCGTTTGTCTAGATGGTAGATACGTCATCAATGCAAATACAACATTAAATTTACAAGTCAAGCATCCGTATGTGAATGCTTTTGCAGGAATTACTGATGCGTATAAATATATGGAAGAAGTAATGGACTTCAAGATGAGACGCGTGCGTGTATTGACTGGATGGCTGGCGAATATTTTAGCTGTTGATGATGATCGCTCGTATGCACCATGTCTTGGAATAGTTGATTTATCTGCTTTAGATCTTATTCCACTTGTAAATATTGTTAAAGAAACTGCGGAATTAGTTATGGCTGATATTGATATCATATTGTCGACCAAGGATGCTGCTACACGAGGTGTTCCTGTGCATGAGTATGGACACAATGTGCTGTGTACCTTGGCGCATGATGTTAATGGCGATGGCTATATAGAAATTGCTTGGACTGATGTGATTTTGGGGATATTTGATCAAAATGCTTCGAATTCTAGCTGGATTTTCAACGAAGCGTTTGCTGATTTTATTTCGTCACAGGTGTTGGGTGCAACGAACTATGTAAACCAGATTGGAGGCACAACGATCGGGACAATGTCCTACGCTAATGCTGGCAGTGGAGGAATTGAAACTAATTATAGAGACAGTTCGAATCCTACAGTTCGTACAGAAGTCGCAAGAGTTGCCTCAATTATCCATGATTTTTTTGATGGTAATGTTTTAAATACAGACCCTTTTGAATTAAATTTGAATCCTAATGATGGAACCCACTGGGATACTGTTAATAATAGTCTGACATGGGCTAGGTCGACAAAAAAAAGTCAAATCAACCTAAAACAAGATTCTGACCAGGAAGATGAAGAAGTGTTAATTCCTGGTTCTTCCTTCACAAGATGGGCGGATTTTGCCAAACGTCACAGTTTTTTTAGTTTGACATTCAACTATAAAAATTGGTTAGGTGGTCTTGCAGATCTTGCTCGAGATGAAGGATATAATGATGCTCAGATATGTGATCTTTTTGCGCTCCACTCTATGGGAGGAACTTGTCCTGATTACTAGAAATATCGCAAATTAGTGATTAAATCTTTTATTTTTAGACTCTGAAGTAAGGGGGGATTTCCGTCTCATAACCTCTCAATGGCCACTTCAAGTGGCCATTGAGAGGTTATATTGATAAGTCTGAGTATTGGCGTTATTCCAGTGCCAGAATTATAATTGAGCAGCTTGGGTTATCCTGTGAGGTTTCGTACAATGGTGAGCAAAGTATGCATTCCCACGCGGGAGCGAGAAACTCCTATAGAAGACCTAACACCATAGTTACCAATCGGCAATGCATTAGGTCGTTAGAAAGCTTTGTTTTTTCTCACTGCACGTTGTTTGTAGCTGACGGCCCAGGTTGTTTTCCAAACAGGGTTTTGAAGATTGCCAGATCGGCAAAATTGACAAAACCGTTGCCATCAAAATCAGCATCCGTATTCGTTGTTCCAAACGCTGACTTGAACAAAGCCAGGTCGGAGAAATTGACGAAACCGTTATCGTCGAGATCTGCGTCACAGGCATTTCCAAAACCGTCATTGTTTGAATCTGTCTGCGCTGGATTTTCCACCAGAGTACAGTTGTCATCTGTATCGGGTACTCCGTCAGCGTCAGTGTCGAGAAACGGATTTGTGAGCCTGTACAGTCCACCACAATTTGGAGCGATGTAAAGCTGATTGCCAGTTGTTGAAAAACGCATGAATTCAATATCCATGTCGGGAAAGCCATTCAGTTCATCAGCAACCCGGAATGTACCAGTCTGGCCACCATTCTCGCTAACATAGACCTGGGTGTGAGCGTAATGATCAAAAAATGGATTGGCAGTGACGCCGAGTAATATCCGGGCCGTGTTTGCTGGATCAACAGTCAGGGTAAATCGTTTAAAATCAAAAGTCTGCTGGTCGCCGAGTACAACGCCGGGTAAGGTTGTTAACTGGTCATAATTAGCCGTAATCGCCCAGTCAATGACAGAGAGATTGTTCAGGTCAAACACGGTTTGAAACAGGGCAGGCCCCCAGTCATATTGACCAACAGCCAATAACACAGTTTGACCTGCGCTGTTGGTGGCAAACGCAAAATCACGTGGCGCGCGTACTTCCTGCCCTGTTGTTGAATGATTGAGGCTTATGCAATCAGGCACAGCCTGGTCGCCCCGGTAAACAAAAAACCCGGTCGTTGGGTCTGGATCAACCCCGTTACTGATGCGGATGGTCTGTTCTGAAAGAACCGAGAAAAATATTCGATCCGGATGGTTCGCGCTGGTATAGACTTTCTTGACGAGGCGGTTATTGACTGGACAGCCCGCCGCGTTGATTTGATCCCACTGGTTACCTGCCGGGGCTGCAGGACGATAACGATATAATCCCTGTCCTGTGCCTGCGTAGAGACCGCGTGCATCCGCGTTTGTGGAATAATCCAGCGCAATATCGTAGACAGCAAGATCGGCGGGTAAGCCGTTATTGGAAAGACTACAGCCGGCTCCACAGGAACCACCAATTGATTTCCAGAGATTATCGACTGGTTTTCTGACAGCAATATTCTGGCCGTTCGCAGCATCGCCGAAAACACGTGCCGCATACACAAATCCCGTTGCTGGATCTTGCTCGATGGCTTGCGCGAAATTAAATTGATCTGCGCCATCATCTGTCAATGTCCAGCTGACGCCAGCATCGGCAGAAAATAAAACACCGGCATCGTAACCTGCCAGAAACAACTGATTTCCGCTATCATTGACAACCATGTCAAGCGCGCAATAATCAGTAAAACCGTTTCCTTTCCAGAATCCATTGGCAAGCGGATCAGAATCGAGCAGATCAAACTGATAAGCGGAGACGTTATCATTGTAGCTTGCAAGTGTCGCTCCGCGAAAATGAGTAAACATAAAATCAGGGTGAGGCGCTGACCAGTCCAGACTATCGAAATCAAACACGGTCGGCCCATTCTGATTCCCCCACAAACCTTGTGTGGCTCCGCCTTCAAAACATGGTTCAGAACCGCACTGGGTCACTTTGCTGTGATGTTTCCAGCTCCCGTTATCATACTCAATGATGCCCGCTTCCAGAAAAGTTGCGGTAATGAAGAAATGGCTGCTATCAGCAGGATCAACGGCAATGTGGTTATAGTAGGTTCCGTTCCAGGGACGCGGCAGCGTCTCATTACAGCGTAAGTAATGATAAACTTCACCGTCCGGATCTGGTAATTCCCGAAATAAAGATATCCAGGTCAATCCACCATCGATACTTTTGTATGGCCCTCCGGTTGCCCGGGTCAAACTGACATCATTGAATTCTTCCTCACAGCCAGCAGTCATATTCATATGACCAAAATCATCCAGAGTTGCAAACAAGTGGGTGTTTCCATCAGCAGTGATATAAACATCCAAGTCACTCAGCGTAGCATGGCTTGCGCCCATGTAGTCGGTCACAGGTAAAGGCTGACAAGCAGGTTCAGTACATCGGGGGCGGTTCATTAGCGCAGCGTCACAAAGATCCGCAGTACACGGTTTCCAGCTGCCACTGTTAAGGATATATAACTGATCTCTGCCCAGCTCATACCAGGTTGTTCCACCATCATAGGTGGCATACAGACCACGGTTGGACGCGATAAAAACAGTGTTATCGTCTTGTGGGTGGATTACCACGCGCGCAGTTAGAGATCCGATAGCTGGATCATCAGCAACCGGAATGTGCAAGACCGGTGTCCATGTTTCCCCTTGATCTATCGATTTGTAAACGGTATGCGTATCATTGATCCGGTAGTCAGCCGACACCGCTTCGCCGATTGTTGCCCAAACGATGTCCGGATTGCCTGGCGCTGACTGGATTGAATAAACCGGGTGGGTAAAATCATAAGGCTCGGCGACAAAGCCATTTTCTTTCAATTCCCAGCTGTCACCCAGATCATGACTGATGTAAACACCGTCTGAAGTCGCAAGGAAGATAATGACATTCGACTGGTTGTCCACAACAATCTGACTGTCATGGATTTGTTTGGTCGTGAGCCCGTTGGCAATCATTTGATAGCTGTGACCACCATCAACTGTTCGAAACACACCGCCAACATCCGTGCCAAAAATCATCATCGATGGATCAACCGGATTAACCGCAGAGGTTATCACCGCTCCACCACCACCCGGTGCAATCATTTTAAATGTAGTTTGCGCAAGTCCGACCCTGGCAAACATCAGAAACACAAACACACGAATAAAAAAATGTTTCCTGTTCGCTCGCATCACTCTGACTTTCATGAATTCATCCTGGGTTTCAATTGTTGAATTGTCGTTAATGATATCATTTTTTCAAACATATCTCGTTTGGTGTAACTGCTCAACGTAATCTGTCATTGCCTGGATTGCCTATCGCACATTTCCTGTTAAATGCGTTGTAACTTTCGCAACGCATTTTGAATACAAAAGGGTATCCTAAAGAAAAATTAGCCGAACTGTATCATCATCAGTCGGCCCCAGTTCCAGTAATGCACATTGCCCACACAAACATAATAATCGCCATTAGCGAGCTTTTGTTAAAGCTGTATTGTCCATTACTGGCCTTGTTGTATGCAGAGCAATAATGGGCGCGCCAAAACCGGGTTCGCCAGCCTCCTGAATGCCGTTCTGATTGTTGTCCAGCCACACAGAGCACGCATTTGCACAGCGAAAACAGTGTTTACTGTTACCCGTCATGCCACTGCTATCGACCTGAAGCACTCTATCGAGCGGCTAGTGTGATTTTTTATTCAATTCAATGTGTTGAGTCAGATCATTGATTCTGTTTAGTGGATCATCGTGTTGTATCTAGCCATGAGTAATGAGATATCGAATCAGGCTTTTTTTGAATTATCCTGAAAGAAATCGATCTAACCATGTCGTTTGACTATTGTATCAGCATCCCAAGTGTTAGAATGCTCGGCTGGAATTAACTATTAAGAGCACAAGGAATGGAGAAACAGTCAAGTTATACTCGGGAAGAACTTATCAAATGTGGACATGGTGAGTTGTTTGGCCCTGGTAATGCGCAATTACCCCTCCCCAACATGTTGATGTTTGATCGAATTACTCACATCAGTGATGTCGGTGCAAAGTATGATAACGGCTCTGTGGTCGCAGAGCTTGATATCAAACCGGACTTATGGTTTTTTGACTGTCATTTCGAAGGCGACCCTGTGATGCCTGGTTGTCTGGGGCTGGATGCGCTCTGGCAAATGGTCGGGTTTTATCTTGGCTGGCTTGAAGCGCCTGGGCGTGGACGTGCACTTGGTGTAGGTGAGGTCAAATTTTCTGGTCAAGTGATACCATCTGTGAAGTTGATCAAGTACACTATTGAGCTAAAGCGTGTACTCAATCATCGGAGATTGGTGATGGGGATAGCAGATGGGACATTAGAAGCCGATGGCAAAATTATTTATGAGGCGACTGATTTACGTGTTGGATTATTCACCTCAACCGAAAATTTCTAGGAGAGCAAAATGAGACGGGTTGTGATTACAGGCATGGGTATTGTTTCCAGCATCGGAAATAATAAACCAGAAGTCACTGAGTCCTTAAAGCAAGGTCGTTCTGGCGTTGAATTTTGCGATGATTACAAAGAGTATGGTCTTCGCAGCCAGGTTCATGGGCAAATCCATATTGATATTGATTCTATTATTGATCGCAAAGTACGGCGTTTCATGGGCGACGGTGCAGCGTTCAATTACATTGCCATGCAAGAGGCAATTGATGATTCGGGGCTTGAGCAAGACCAGGTTTCGAATGTAAAAACCGGCTTAATTATGGGTTCTGGAGGTCCTTCAACCAATAATTTACTCAATGCTTTTGATGCATTGCGTGAGAAAGGTATCAGACGTGTTGGTCCGTACATGGTGACGCGTACCATGTCGAGTACCAATTCTGCAACGCTGGCGACACCATTTGGAATAAAAGGTATTAATTATTCAATCAGCTCTGCGTGTGCAACCAGCGCACATTGTATTGGTAATGCAGCTGAATTGATTCAAATGGGCAAGCAGGATGTTGTTTTTGCCGGTGGCGGTGAAGAAGTCCACTGGACAATGACCATGTTGTTTGATGCGATGGGTGCTCTGTCATCCAAATACAATGACACCCCGGAGCTTGCTTCACGTGCTTATGATGCAGACCGTGATGGCTTTGTTATCTCTGGAGGCGCCAGTGTGCTGGTTGTCGAAGAGCTTGAGCATGCTAAAGCACGTGGCGCAAAGATTTATGCTGAATTAATTGGTTATGGCGCATCGTCTGATGGCTATGATATGGTGCAACCTTCCGGAGAAGGCGCAGCACGGTGTATGAAACAATCACTGGAAGGTGTGACTGACAAACTTGATTATTTGAACGCACATGGTACATCTACCCCGGTCGGTGATACAAAAGAGCTGGAAGCGATTTCGGAAGTGTTCGGAGAAAATGTTCCGCGTATCACTTCAACAAAATCAATGACAGGTCATGCGCTGGGAGCTGCCGGATCAAATGAAGCTGTTTACACGCTGTTGATGATGGAGAATGACTTTATTGGCCCGTCAATCAATATCCAGAAACTTGATGACAAAGCCAAGAACATGCCGATTGTTACCGAGTTAATTGAAAATGCTGGGCTCAATACTGTCATGTCAAACAGTTTTGGCTTTGGTGGTACCAATGCAACGTTGGTTTTCAGTCGTTATCGTGACGAGTGACTAAATCACACACTGAATGAGCCCATGTGTTGCTGACAGACAGGAAACTGTCAGGTTAAATAAGTTACAAAAAAAATTGCGGCGTCTGAGCGGACGAGCTATTGCTGACTTTGCGATGATTGAAGAAGGCGACAAGGTGATGGTTTGCTTGTCAGGTGGTAAGGATTCTTACACATTGCTGGAGATTCTGGTTAACCTCCGCCATAACTCTCCCGTTCACTTTGAACTAATTGCAGTTAATCTCAAT
>DRLZ01000243.1 GCA_011322755.1 Crenotrichaceae bacterium | reverse complement strand
ATAACGGTACACACCAGGATCAATGTTGTAACGTTGATATTTTAAATTGCGTAGGGCAGCCTGGCTGCAAGGAGTAGCACGATTGTGGTTTAGTGCCGGCTTGGTAACAGCATCGGGTTGATTTCCTTCTGATCGTCCATGAAGCTTTCCCTCTCTAACCATCATTGAACGAGTCAAAGTAGGTTTATTATATGATTTTGTATTGTACGCCGGCATGTATTTATTGCCACCGGGTGAGAATCGTCCTTTTGGAAAAGAATGTCACTGTCGATCTTAAATACATTGATCCAGATAATCCGCCTGCCGGTTTGCTGGAAAGCAATCCGGATGCAACAACGCCGACATTAGTCGATCGGGACTTGGTGCTCAAAGACTCCAGGATTATAATGGAATATCTTGATGAGCGCTATCCACATCCTCCTCTTTATCCAATGGATCCAGTCTCACGTGCACGTGCGCGTATGACTGCCCAGCAGATCGAACAAGACTGGTACTCGCACTACACAAAAATAACCCAAGCCTCTGAAAGACAAGCACAGAGCGCAAGGAAATCACTTCGTGAAAGTCTTGTGGATGCAGACACATTATTTAACAGTTATCCTTATTTTTTTAGCCAGGAATTTTCAATGATTGATTGTTCCTTGGCACCATTGCTTTGGAGACTTCCTAATTTAGGTGTTGCTCTTCCTGCAAAGAAGTCTGATGCAATCGCAGCTTATTGTGATCGCGTTTTTAAACGCAGTTCTTTTCAGGAAAGCTTGACAGATGAAGATCGTGATTTGGCGGAACAGGTGTCTAAAAAATAATTCATTATGAGTTCCATGAAACCTTATTTGATTAGAGGTATCTACGAATGGATCACGGATAATCATTGGACGGCATATATCCTGGTTGATGCAGAAAAAGATTCTAGTAATGTGCCAATACAACACGTTAATGATGGAAAAATAATACTGAATATCCAGGGTGATGCCGTTCAGCAGCTCAGTCTTGGCAATGAATATATTGAATTTAACGCTAGATTCAGTGGCAAGCCGACACATGTCAGTTTTACGGTTGAATCAGTATTAGGGATTTATGCCAAGGAAAACGGGCAGGGTATGGTGTTTGAAGCAAACAAAACTAATAATAATAATGATGATGATCCCCCACCTGATAATTCGCCACCACCGCCAGAAAAGAAAAAATCGAAACGTCCGAATTTAAGAATTGTCAAGTGATTATCAATCGCTTCTTGTTAGTATGACATATATTAGTTCATTGCCTGATTGGATACTTAATGCCATTTGGAATAATTATAAAAAACTATCATCTTGAGTGGTTATCCAGTTATTGCATTGAAGGTGTCTGCATACCAAGTTAGCCTATTCTAGGGATAGGTGCTAGTAAGAAGCCCCATATTGCTGTTTGCTGTTGAGTCAACAGCCTAATCTTTTTAGTATGCTGTGATGTTATTATCAAGACATGAACTGATTTACATGAAGGTATCTATTCAGGCTTTTTGAGACGTTTAACCAGTGATTTTGAATCAACACAAGAAGTTCATCATGCGTTTTCTGTCAGCAGGCGTATTATGTTTTTTTCTTTTTCCGTGTTCCGCTGCAATATTTCCTTTGCCACCTTGGGGTACTGATCTGGTCGGGGTTCTCAATACAGTTTCAGCACGCCAGCAAGACACACTTCTGGATATTGCCAAACAATATAATATCGGGCAGACAGAAATATCAATCAGTAATCCAGGAGTTGATCGCTGGTTGCCGGGCAAAAATACCCGAATTTTATTGCCAACCAGGTACATATTACCCGATGCAAAACGCAAAGGTATTGTCCTGAATATTCCTGAAATGCGTCTTTATTATTACCCGGAAACAGAAAAAAATCAGCAGCGCACTGTTGAAACATTTCCTGTCAGTATTGGGCGAATGGATTGGCAAACACCACTGGGTGATGCCAGAATTATTGATAAAACGGTAAATCCTGTCTGGCGACCTCCGAAATCAATCAAAAAAGAGCATGCAGAAGCAGGTGATCCATTACCCGATGTGGTTCCTGCAGGTCCGGACAATCCGCTTGGCAACTATGCGATGCGATTGAATTTGCCTGGATATTTGATACATAGTACGAACAAGCCACTTGGTATTGGTATGCGTGTCACACATGGGTGTGTGCGCATGTATCCGACAGATATTGAGCAGTTGTTTCCGAAGATAAAAGTAGGAACCAGAGTCCAGATTGTTAATCAGCCGGTCAAGATAGGGTGGTTTGCAGACTCTTTGTATCTGGAAGTTCATCCACCTTTGGAAGAGGAGAACATCGATACTGGTTGGCTGGAAGAGCAAGCCAACTTGTTAATCTCAGTGGCGACAGAAACACTTCCTGTCGCGTTGAACCAAAACAAAATCAAAACAGCAATTAAAGATCAAACTGGCGTTCCAGTATTAATTGGCCAGCGTATAGAACACCCGGTAAGTAGAGGCTATCTTCCTGAAGGAGCCCCACAATCAATGACTGAGGAAAAACTTAACACCCCGTGAATGTTATCTATTGACCCTTGAGGTCAGGTTCGACGAGGTGTATAGATCCTAATACTGCTATTGACAGCCTATTTCATCATAGATCGTTTAAACATACGATCCAGCTTTTCACTGGTTGCCCACGATGCCTGCTCGGCTGCTTTTGCTGCACTAGCTGCAGCATTAGCGCTGGCTTCGGCACGTTGTGCTGAAGCGCTTGCCTCTTGCACTGAGGCTAGAGCCTCTTTTGCCGTCTTGTCAGTTGTTGACAAGTCAGCTTGCAACTGAGCAATATCGCTCTTTAATGCATCAATGTCTGAATTTGATGCACAGCCCGAAAGCAAGCCTATGAATAAACTGATGGCTACAATCCCGATACTCTGATTTCTCATCCTTACACTCCCTGGTTATTTACACACAAAAGATAAATGCCTATATCACTCGATATTACTGTATCAATACAACAGTACCGACTCTCAACCAACGCCCGAGTCGATCAATTTGTTCGTTCGTCAACGCAATGCAGCCATGTGTCCAGTTAACGCGTTCGTGGATATCTGGATCAGCACGTCCCAGCCCGTGAATGCCAAGCATCCCGCCTAATCTGGTATATTGAGATGGTGTTTTGTGGTGCTGATGAGCATTGATTATTTGTTTTGCTGTTGACTTTGTTATTCTACCCTCTGCCAACGCACGATTTGCATCTTCTGTACTTGGATAGTTGATGCCGTAAAAAGTTCGAAACCGGCTCTTGCGATTAATCCACGCGATACGATAGCTCCCAAGTTGGGTTTTGTCGTCGCCTTGTTGTTTTCGAAGCGTTGTACCCGCTTGTCCGATTGCTATATTGTTGAATACGTCTTTTGCTACTTGTCCATCAAATACTGTTAGAATTTGCCGATCTGTATCAACATGAACCCAGATTCCTTTTTGTTGGGCTGTGCTGGTCGCCGAGCAAATCAGAAGAGTAAAGAAAGCGAGTGTATGAAATAATAATCGAATCATAAACATTGATAGCAGATATCATAACGATATCTCAACAATATATCTACTTTTCCTTTAATTCAAACTGTTAAATAACAAACCTTATGGACATTCTCACTATCAAGACCAAGCCGTTTTCAGATCAAAAACCAGGAACATCTGGGTTGCGGAAAAAAGTGCGTGTATTTGAGCAAGCGCATTACTTGGAAAATTTTGTTCAGTCGATATTCGACACACTGGCAGATGACCAGAACCATTCAGGATTTCATGAACAAACATTGGTTGTCGGCGGTGACGGACGCTATTACAACAAACAAGCGATACAGATTATACTAAAAATGGCTGTTGCCAATGGCTTTCATCGGGTTTTAGTTGGGCAAAATGGAATATTTTCTACGCCGGCTGCATCACATGTGATTCGCAAATACCAGGCCTTTGGAGGTCTGATTTTGTCAGCAAGTCATAATCCAGGCGGACCAGAGGCAGATTTTGGTATTAAATACAACATCTCCAGCGGTGGGCCTGCGCCGGAACAATATACAGATGCATTTTATCAACGTAGTCTTAATATTGAGCATTACAAAATTATTGAGCACGCTGATGTTGATATTGACCAGATAGGTATTAGCAAGCTAGGCACGATGACTGTCGAAGTGATCGATTCAGTTACCGATTATGCAGAACTCATGACATCACTGTTTGATTTTTCTGCAATTCGTGAGCAGATTCGAAATGGTCGTCTTTCATTTTGTTTCGATGCCATGAATGCTGTCACCGGACCGTATGCAAACAGAATTTTTCTGGAAGTGCTTGGAGCGCCTTCTGACTCTGTGATGCGCGCCACCCCGCTAGAGGATTTTGGTGGATGCCATCCTGACCCGAATCTTGTGCATGCGCATGCGTTGGCTGAAATGATGATGCAAGCGGATGCGCCAACTGTTGGCGCGGCTTCGGACGGTGATGGCGACCGCAATATGATTGTAGGCAAAAATGCATATGTGAACCCAAGTGATAGTCTGGCAATATTGGCTGCGAACGCCCATCTCATACCAGGTTATCGCCAAGGTCTGGCCGGCGTGGCACGCTCAATGCCGACAAGTCGTGCTGTGGATCGTGTCGCTCAAGTACTGGGGATAGCAAACTACGAGACCCCGACTGGTTGGAAATTTTTTGGTAACTTATTGGATGCAGGCAAGATTACCCTGTGTGGCGAAGAAAGTTTTGGAAGTGGATCAGACCATGTGCGTGAAAAAGATGGTTTATGGGCAGTGTTGTTCTGGTTGAACATACTCGCGGTTCACAAGCAACCTGTTAAAGATATTGTCGATAAGCACTGGCAGCAATATGGCCGGGATTATTACTCACGACATGATTATGAAACTGTCGATAGTGACATAGCTGCTCAGCTATTTGAGTCGCTCATTGCAAAACTACACGAGTTGAGTGGACAGTCTTTCAGTGGATATACCATCGCAAAAGCAGATGAATTCAGTTATACGGACTCCATTGATGGTAGCATCAGTGAGCATCAGGGGATCCGCGTTTTTTTTGAAAACGACTCCCGAATTATCTTCAGGTTATCGGGGACGGGAACTGAAGGTGCGACACTGCGTATTTATCTGGAACAATATGAGTCAGATGAGTCTCGACATCAGCTTGATCCTCAGGATGTATTATCGGAATTAATTGAGATAGCTGAAACATTGTGTCAGGTCAAACAACTGACAGGACGTAGTGAACCAAGCGTAATTACATAGAGAAACTAACACTACAAAACCTGTTCAAGCGGTTGAACAGGTTTTTAGCAATTAAATGTTAGGAATGTGGGTGAATCGGGGTGCTGAAAAAATCAAAAAATAACCAGAAAATAATTGAGGACATCAGCAAGGTTAAAATCATTGCAGGTGTTCCTTTTTTGATCCACAGACCAGGTGTAATGGCCAAGCTT
>DRLZ01000242.1 GCA_011322755.1 Crenotrichaceae bacterium | reverse complement strand
GATGGTAAATTTTTTATTCATGTGGTTTCCCAAAGCAGCTGAATGACTGAACATGCCGAGAATGCACGAACATCGAGTCTCCCGGACAGCCATCTGAAGTTATAATTTTTGCCTCTGGCAGGTTACGAGCCAGAGACAAAGGTAATCAATTACAAATCGAATTGAATTTGAATCGGCATGCGCAGCCACCATCTGCAATACATTCAATGATATCGACATCACATCCAGACAAAGTGGCTAACAAAGCATGATCAAATTGACACATTTCCTGGTGTTGCTGGGCAAGATCGTGATAAACACAGTTACATGCGTTGACAACAGGCAGTTCACTGCCCCCTCCTAACTGGACACTGGCTTCAAAACCCATTTCCTGCATGAGATTTCCAATAGCTGTAATTTTTTCGGCCGGTTGCATGCCGTTTAATTGCTCAAGCAATTGTTTACCTTGTCGAACACCAAGCTTACGCAGATATTGGCTCAAGCCTTCAGACCCTAATTGCTGCTTCAAATCATCCAGTAACAGACCAGAAAACCAGGAGTAGCGTTTAGTGAATAAATGAATACCTGACTCGGTGAGGATAAAAGTCTGGATCGGACGACCAGCTGTTTTGATGAATTTTCCATGTTCGATGTGTCCATCACGCTGCAATATCGTAATATGTTGTTGAATTGCTGTTCTGGAAATTTCCAGCAAATCTGCCAGCTCATCGATAGATAAAGCACTGCGACTGTTCATCATCGCCGCAAGAAGTTGTTGTTGCCTCGAGCTTACAGATTTTTGCATCAGACACTTAACTCTAGATAGAATTAGCAACTCTCAATATAACAAATCAAGCGCAAACGGTTCAACTACACTTTGTATAGATATATATTGTTTATATGCTTTAATTAAGCTATACTCTGATCGCTTCGTTTAATTCTGGTTCACGTCAGATCATCACGGAAATCCAATCATTGTGTCAAACACGAATGCTTAGATTAAAACCATATATGCAATTATATACCTGTGTAAACAACAGGTATTCAGATTATCCGAAGCATTCTTTCACACAACACGACTGGCATATAATGACGCCAGTATAGATTATATCTCGGAGCAAACAATGAGTACCTTATACGAACAACTCGGTGGTGAAGCCGCTGTAGATGCTGCAGTTGACATATTTTATCGGAAAGTACTAAGTGATGATCGTATTTCCAGTTTTTTTGATACTGTTGATATGACAAAGCAAGCAGCAAAACAGAAAGCATTTCTAACCATGGCTTTCGGCGGGCCCAATAGCCACACAGGTAAAAATCTGCGTACAGGCCATGCAAACATGGTAAAAGCCGGACTCAATGATACTCATTTTGATGCTGTAGCAGAAAACCTGGTCAGTACATTACAAGAACTCAATGTTGCTGACAATCTGATTGCCCAGGTTGGAGAGATTGTCGAATCCACCAGGAATGATGTTCTTGGAAAATAATCCAGAAATCATATGTAATTCAGTCATTCTAAAAGGTTCTCCACTATGGTGTGTGGGAACCTTTTGTAGACTAACAATTAGCTGCTTTAGAAAGATATCAAAACAATTTCCTTCGCTGAAAAAATCCTGCTAGAACACATTTGTTTTTTTGCTACACGGTTGCTAACTCAACAGTATTCATACAACACACAGCCTGGTACTGAATGTATAAACACAGGGTCATTGTTGTCTAACACCTGATTTTCCATCATCTGCCGTTTTGTTATCAACCAATCTGTGTTAATTTGCATTGCCTCTGTCGATTAACAATCGATACATTTGCTCACAAAAACACATTCAGATCAAACACAAGCAATCCATTATGAAAAAGATAACCCTGGACGATCAAAATTATCATTGTAAAGCTGAACAAACGGTGCTTGATGCGCTTCTTGCGGCAGATGTGGTTGTCCCGTATGGTTGCCGTCAAGGTGTTTGTCACAGCTGTCTGATGCGCAGTATGGACGGCGCTCCTCCTGATGAAGCCCAGGTTGGTCTGAATGACGCACAAGTCGCTCAGAATCATTTTCTGGCTTGCCAATGCTATCCGGAACAAGACATGCAAGTCTGCCTGCCTGAGCACAGTCAATTAACCGCTGCAACTGTGGTCTCAAAACAGAAACTGAGTGATAAGATTATTCAATTAATACTAAAACCTGTCGAAGCGCTGGAATTCCACGCAGGACAATTTGTTAACCTGCAACGTGAAGATGGTTTGCTACGCAGTTATTCCATTGCCAACATCCCCAATCCAGACAATCTGATGGAATTTCATATTCGCAAACTGCCAGAAGGCCAATTCAGCCAATGGGCGTTTCACGACTTACAAGAAGGCGACAAGCTTGAAATCCACACCCCACAAGGTGAATGTTTCTATGTTCCTGGCAATCCAGATCAGAACCTTCTGCTGATTGGCTCTGGAACTGGTCTGGCTCCTTTGGCTGGCATTATTGCAGACGCTCTGGCTCATCAACACCGCGGTGTCATCCACCTGTTTCATGGCAGTCGCGATAGCAGTGGACTTTATCTGGTCGATGAGATGCGTAATTTAGCCAAAGATCATGATTCTTTCAACTATACGGCATGTACATCCACCACGACTCCCCACAACGATTTTACCCGGGGACGAGCAAATGATATTGCACTTGAAACCTATCCTGATTTGAAAGGCTGGCGTATCTACCTGTGCGGACATCCAGACATGGTAAAAACCACGCAACAGAAAGCATTTCTGGGCGGCGCCAAACTACAGGATATCTACGCTGATGCTTTTCTTGTGGGTGATAATCAGTCGTCAAGCTGATAACAACGATTTCAATCAACATCCTTACCTTGGTACCTTCGTCGCTTACTGCATCAACACTCCCTGTTTATGAAGTTAAAAATGGCTAGACTTGCTGTGACTTGGACGCCAGTGAATACATTGCCTTTTGTTCTCTCGCTTCAATTGATAAACAGTTGCTTCAGAACGGCAAGCCACATACAATTCTAAGCTGTTTTCGCAAAACCAAATCACCCTAATGAAACGATTGTCGATACGATTGTTAACACTATTCCTGCTGTTTCTCCACTTTTTTACTGTGCATGCAAGCGAGCCATTTCAAATCAAAATCGGCGTTGTTGCGTTTGGCACACTGCAATGGGAATTAGCTGTTATTCAACAATTCGAGCTGGATAAGCAGGAGAACCTGCAACTCCGGTTAATCACACTGGCTAACCCGCAAGCCGGGAAAATTGCTTTACATGCAGGAACAGTTGATATTGGCGTCGCCGACTGGTTCTGGGTGTCGAATCAGCGTACCAATCATCACAGCCCGCTTACCTTTGCCCCCTACTCCGCAACTGCTGGCGCCTTACTGGTTGCAGCAAACAGCCCCATCAACACAATTAAACAGTTAGCTGGCAAGCGAATTGGTATAGCAGGTGGCGAAATTGATAAAAACTGGCTGCTGTTACAAACACTTGCAGCAAAACAGGATGTTAACCTGAATGAAACTGTGGATAAGGTTTTTGGTGCCCCGCCAATACTCAATCAACAATTGCTACAAAATAGACTGGATGCATTACTCACCTACTGGCATTACGCTGCAAGACTTGAAAGCAACGGTTACAAACGCTTGCTGGATGGCGCTCAAATGCTGAGCATGCTCGGAATCAAGCAAAAAATCCCAACACTGGGGTATGTATTTAGCGATCAATGGGCTCATCATCACCGAGAAGCCGTACTGCGTTTTCTGAGAATCAGTCAACAGGCAAAAAACCTGATTTGTACAAGCGAGCAAGCCTGGGAAACCGTCTTACCGCTCACACGCAGTGAAGACAAACAAACCCAAACAGTGATTCGCAAACGCTATTGCGAAGGTCGGATTCAACACTGGGAAGCCGCTGATAAACTGGCTGCATCCACTATTTACTCCATGATAACAGCAAGTCATCCCAACCTGTTCCCGAAGCAATCCAGCACTTTAGCAGCTGGAACTTTCTGGGATTATACGCTCTCCAATTCAACAACGACTAAACATCCAACCATTCTCACAAAATAACAAACCAACGCTGACTTTATCCATCGTATACTCGTGAACTCGCCCCGGCTTAATGCTTGCATCTCTGTCGTTTTGCTGCTCGCATTCTGGCAACTGCTTGCGACGAGCTTAAAACTTCAAGCGCTACCACCTGCAACCGAGGTATTGAAGCAGCTGGTAATGGTGACCGAGAATGGGCAACTGCCGTATCACCTTGGCATTACGCTGACACGACTAATCGTCAGCTTCAGCCTGTCAATGATTATTGGGGTGCTGATCGGGATTGGATTAGGTCGTCAGCCCATACTCGACCAGTTTTTTGACCAGTGGCTTCTCATTCTCCTCAACATTCCTGCATTAGTCACAATTATTCTATGTTATTTGTGGTTCGGTCTGACTGAAGCAGCAGCCATACTCGCAGTTGTTATTAACAAAGTCCCCAATGTAGTCGTGACCATTCGCGAAGGAACACGTGCTCTGGACACACGTTTACTGGAAATGGCCGATAGCTACCGTTTTGGTCGCTGGAAAACATACCGCCACGTTATCTGGCCGCAACTGTTTCCCTATTTAATGGCCGCTGCGCGCACTGGACTGGCGTTAATCTGGAAAATTATTCTGGTGGTCGAATTGCTCGGCTGCAGCAATGGTATGGGTTATCAGATTCACCTGTTTTTTCAACTGTTTGATGTCACCAGCATTCTCGCTTATACCATTGCATTTATCATTGTCATTCAATTGATCGAAATGTTTATTTTAAAGCCTTTGGAACAGCGTGCCAGCACGTGGCGACAATGACTGATTATAGTATCGACATTACACGCAAGGAATATCCTGCAACGGCCTCAACATCTGCTCATATCGCAATCAAAAACCTTCACCTTACACTGAAACAAAATGAATTTGTGTGTCTAGTCGGCCCTTCCGGCTGCGGAAAGACCACCTTGATGAACATTGTTGCGGGAATTGACCAGAATTATGAAGGCACAATCAACCTGGGTACGCTAAGTCAGACTGATAATAAAGTCGCTTATGTATTTCAGGAACCACGCTTGCTACCCTGGCGTTCAGTTATCCAGAATATTCATCTGGTGCTGGATGATCCCAACGCCCCACACAACACCAAACTGATTGAAGAGTTACTGGAGCTAATGGAAATAACCCATATCCGCGACCACTATCCAGGACAAATATCACTCGGCATGGCGCGCAGGGTGGCACTGGTTCGCGCTTTTGTTGTCCAGCCGCAGATATTACTCATGGATGAACCTTTTGTCTCACTGGATGAAAGAACCGCGCAGCGTATTCGCCAAAGACTGCTCGAAACCTGGCAGACACAACCTCACACGATATTGTTTGTAACACATGATATTCGTGAAGCCATTTACCTGGCTGACCGGATTGTATTTTTAAGCCAGGCTCCGTCAAATGTAATCAATGAAGTCAAGGTAACAATCCCACGTCACAATCGTACCGATGAGCACAGTATAGAAGCGTTTCGTCAGTCACTGAAACGAATCGGTTCTAAAACAAAAAATTACAGCGGCGCGACAAAGTAAAAGACTCAGCACTCGATCCCTACTTTACTCACATGACACAACCCGAAACGATTTATACAATTCAATAGCCAGATAATCTCGCCAAACTACACAACCAGCGTGAAGAAAAGCGATCACAAACAGAAAAGACGATTTCGTCAGCCAACTATAAAAAAGTGCTTGTTTGAATATGTGAATACTCTTGTTGCCAACAGAAAGAATTGGTCTTTTTAAACAAAATACAAGGTATTAACGAACTTTTATTAACAATTCTCTGGGCTAGTAGCAGTTATCTGCAATTGAATTTAACGACCTGAGAAACCAGACATGAAACTCTCAAAACTTTTGCGGCAAGATAAAAGGTTTGGAGCAAGCAGCTCAATAATTGCTAACTAAGTGGTTGATTATAATGCCAAGAAAAGCTTGCGGAGAGCAAACAAAAATGTTCCTTGATAAGATGATCTGACAGACATTCGGTTCAATATCTGCCAGATCATCTTATATCCCGGAGTGATTTTGCTCAAAAAACCTGACACTCTGTTTAGGATGATCCCTGAACAGATTCTTTGAGCTTATCTCTATCACAGATGTATAGAAATAATTTAAACCCCATACAAATGTGTACGCATCGATTGCGCCGAATCGAATAAAACAGTCCTAGAACATAACCACAAGATCTGCAGCAACTGTTATCTGGTGATCACTGCTGCCACCGTTATATGGTTTGCCATTATCCCAGAATTTGTCATAACGCACTTCAGGTCTGAATTTCAACCAAGGTACAGGGGTATAATTGAAACCACCAGTTACCTGTGAAAAATCACCCGCATCACCTGTTACCCGGGCACCATCGTCATCACGAAACCATTCAACACGCGTACCAACGGACAACTGATCCAGAATGTCGTAGGTCAGATACATGTTAACCCCATACCATTCAGCTTTGGAATTCCCAATCTCCTCAACACCGTGGTCATGCTGAATCAAATAATGTAAATTGTCTGTAAAATCGTGTGAAAGAACAACACTGTAGAGCCAGCGGTTATTTTCATCACCATGGTTGGAGTCATCCGTCGGCCCGACTACAGCTGTTACAGTCGCACCCGATTTATCATCATCACTGGACCAGCTAAGGCCACCAAGAAAATTCCAGATACCAAGATTCTTGCTATAGTTATCCCAACCCAGTACCCCACCAGCCATTAGAGTCAGGTTGTCGTTAATTGGTGTGGTCAGTAAAAAGCCATTATGCTCAAATGGTTCGGCGTATTGCATCGTGTAGGCATGTGAATAAAAGAAGTTGTCCGGTGATGTCACCACTTCATTGCCAATGATCGTATAGAAACGTCCAATCTTGGCTGTCACGCCATTGAAAATTGGCGCATACACTTCAGCATAGATCTGTGGCGCTGAAATACGGTAAAACCGTGAGAAGTCGTCATCAAGCAGATCATCATCCAGCCCTGTATTGAGGTTAAAACGGGCATCCGTACCGAACATGAAGTCAGCTCGACCACCTATATCCCATGAGCTGCCACCGGTCGCAACGGCTCTTTCCAGATAGAAATAAAACTGGTTTAACTGGAATTCAAGGTGACGATCATTGAACGTCACTGGCGTGTTGTTATTATCACGTGGAGTTTGAAAGTTATACGTCGCTCCCATATCAATCCAGCCACCCATCGTCAATCCAAGATCTTGCATAAATTGACTATTATTGACGGATTCAGAGAAAATCGTGTTTCTATCCTGACTAAACAAGCTCGGAGAATCAGCAGAAGCTGTCCCATTCGTGATAAGTGCAGCGACGGAAACCCCCACCGCGCACAAAGTTTTGTTTCTCTTGTTCATCTTTCAATACCCCCGTAAAAAATTAAATACAATTATTAATTAGAAAAT
>DRLZ01000241.1 GCA_011322755.1 Crenotrichaceae bacterium | reverse complement strand
GTATTTTGAAATTGAATTAAGCTGATGCACTGCAGCAGATAGTTAATGTGGCAAGTAATATTCAGGCATCACAACAATCGCAGAATAAACGTACGCAGTCAGAACCTGCCCAAATACCATGCAATCAATTGCTCACCACAAAACAATGCAATCAAGCCTGCTCCAGCAAGGTAAGGACCAAATGGAATTGGAACTTCTTTTCCACGTTTCGTGAAAACAATCATACAAATTCCAACCACTGCCCCGACCACAGAAGACAACAGAATGATAACGGGTAAGAACTTCCAGCCAAACCATGCACCAAAAACGGCAAGCAGCTTAAAATCACCAAACCCCATACCTTCCTTGCCTGTCAGTAGTTTAAACACCATATACACAGACCAAAGACTGAGATATCCAGCGATTGCGCCAATGATGCTGCTTTTGCTATCCGTAAACACATTAAACACGCTGGAAAACAATCCCAGCCAAAGCAACGGTAAGGTAATCGAATCTGGTAATAATTGGTGATCCAGATCAATCAAGCTTAATGCAATCAAGCTCCACAATAGAATCAAGGCAAACAATGTTTGTAAACTGAAACCAAAGTGCCAGGCAATGAGGATTGATAAAACAGCGGTGACAAACTCTACCAGTGGATAACGAATAGAAATTGAGGTCTTGCAATTCGCACATTTTCCACCAAGCATGATGTAGCTGAAAACAGGAATATTTTGCCAGGCTCTGATTGCGGCTTTACACGCTGGACACTTTGAATTTGGTGTGCTCAGGTTGAATGTTACAGAATCACTGTCCGAGTCGTTATCCGAAAGCCTAATCTCTAAAAACTCGGCACTTTGTTGTCGCCAGTCACGCTCCATCATAATCGGTAAACGATAAATGACAACGTTAAGAAAACTGCCGACACAAAGACCGACAAACCCGATCATTATTAAAAAAATGATCGGGTCTTGTTGTAATAGTTGAATCAATTAAGTTCCCGGATAATGCCAGTGGCTAAACAACAGCACCAAGTTTGAAAATAGGCAAGTACATGGCAACAACCAGTCCACCAACTACAACGCCGAGAAAAGCCATCAGCATTGGCTCAATCAAACTACTGAGTGAATCTACAGCATTGTCCACTTCTTCTTCGTAAAAATCAGCAACTTTTTCTAGCATGCTGTCAACAGAGCCCGATTCCTCACCGATAGCAACCATTTGTATCACCATATTCGGGAACAACATTGCCTGCCTCATGGCTTGTTGTAGTTGTTGTCCAGTTGCCACTTCTTCTCGCATTTTCAGTACCGCATCCGCATAGACAATATTTCCGCAAGCTCCGGATACTGAACCCAGTGCTTCAACCAATGGAACACCAGCAGTGGACATGGTTGCCAAGGTACGTGAATAGCGAGCAATTGCTGATTTGTTAAGAATATCTCCAATCGCAGGTAGTTTCAGAAAAAAACGATCCAGCATATGGTTGAATTTACGCGATCGCTTTTTGAAAAACAATAACGAATATATAACCAGAAAGATGCCTCCAAAAACAGCCCACCACCATTCCTGCATAAATTTTGACAATTCGATGACCCATTGTGTAAAGGCCGGCAACTCTGCACCAAAGCCCGCAAACAACTCTTCAAAAGTTGGTACAACAAAAATTAGCAGGATCGCGGTTACAATAAATGCAATCACCAATACAGCAGTTGGGTAAGTCAACGCCTTCTTAATTTTTGCCTTGAGTGATTCTGTTTTTTCCTTGTAATCAGCAATCTTGGTAAGCAGTGTCTCCAATACACCGGCCTGCTCACCAGCATTTACCAGATTACAAAACAAGTCATCAAACTGTAACGGATGTTTGCCCAAGGCCTGGGCAAGTGTGTCGCCACCCTCGATATCGTTTCTGATTGTCAAAATCAGTTTTGACATACTTGGATTTTCGTGTCCTTTACCGACAATATCCAGCGCCTGAACCAGAGGAACACCTGAAGACATCATGGTCGCTAATTGGCGACTGAAAATAGCAATATCCTTGGTGATAATTTTCTTGCTGCTACCGCCAAACAATGGTTTTGGTTTTTTCTTGACCTTGCCTGGTCGAATACCCTGGCGGCGTAATTCAGATTTTGCCATGGCTTCTGATCTGGATTCCAGCTCGCCTTTTACAACCGCTCCCGAGCGATTTTTTCCTTCCCAGGTAAAGGTAATATTTTCTTCTCTTACAGCCATAGTATTTACTCTTTGGTTACTCGATTAATTTCTTCCAGACTGGTAATCCCATTCTGAACTTTCAGCAATCCTGACTTACGTAAATCGTTAATTCCTTCTTTTTCAGCCTGCTGTTCTAATTCCAATGCAGTTGCACCTTGGAGAATCAAATCATGTAACGCATCTGTGATAGGCATCACTTGATAAATACCTACACGACCACGATAGCCTTTCACACAATGATCACATCCAACAGGACCGTAAACAGTTAAATCCTCAATGATTGCTGGATCAAAACCGGCATCAAGCAATACTTTTTCTGGAAGATCTTCAGGTTTTTTACAATGCTCGCACAAGCGTCTTGCGAGACGCTGCGCCATAATCATTAACACTGAAGAAGCAATGTTGAATGCCGGCACACCCATTTGAGCCAAACGATTCAAAGTTTGCGGCGCATCATTGGTATGCAGTGTGGATAACACCAAATGGCCTGTTTGTGCTGCTTTGACCGCTATTTCAGCGGTTTCCAGGTCACGTATCTCACCAACCATGATGACATCCGGATCCTGGCGTAAAAAGGCTCTTAGTGCAGCGGCGAAGGTCATTCCAGTCTTATTGGTTACATTTACCTGGTTAATTCCTGGAACAGTGATTTCTACCGGATCCTCTGCAGTGGAAATATTCACATCTGGCGCGTTAAGCATATTCAAGCCAGTGTATAGTGAAACTGTTTTACCACTACCCGTTGGTCCGGTTACCAGAATCATCCCATACGGCTTTTTAATTGCTGTTTCAAACAATTCCCGTTGCTCTTCTTCAAACCCGAGTTTCTCGATTCCAAGTTGTGCACTCGTGGGATCAAGAATACGCAGTACGACTTTTTCTCCAAACAAGGTTGGGCACGTATTCACACGAAAATCAATCGCCTTGTTCTTGGACAGTTTCATTTTGATACGCCCGTCCTGTGGAATACGGCGTTCAGCAATATTCATCTTCGACATCACTTTCAGTCTGGAAATAATTCTGTGTGACATATTGGTCGGTGGTGTTGCTACTTCATGCAACATTCCATCATGGCGAAAACGAATTCGGAAGATTTTTTCATAGGGTTCGATATGTACGTCGGATGCTCCTTTTTTTATGGCATCAAGTAAAATCTTGTTCACAAAACGAACAATCGGAGCATCATCAATCGCCAGATCATCTTCTCCTTCACCAGGCACACCCTCTTCCCCTGAGTCAAGGTCGATGTTATCCAAATCTTCATCAAGCAAGTCCTGCATCGAGGTGTCAGCAGCATCAAATGCATTCTCAATTGCTTTTGTTAATTTATTGTCTTCAACCAGAACCAGTTCGGTATTTTTTCGAGTCTGGAATTTGATTTCATCAAGCGCTAACTGATTTGTAGGATCAGATATCGCTAAAAATAAACGATTTCCGCGTAAATACAATGGAAGCACACGATGCTGGCGAATCAATTTTTCACTCACAAGGTCTATTGGAGCGAGTGCTAAATCCATCACATTAATATCGAATAACGGGATACCAAAATCATTTGATAATGTAAGCGCGATAGATTCAGCGCTATGGATTTCCTTCGAGATCAAATAATTAATTAACGATGTTTTTTCATTTTTCGCATCTTCTTCATATTCCCAGGCGGTTTCCTCTTGAAGCAAACCATTGCGAATAAGACATCTTGCCATACCTGATAAAGATGCATTGTTTGTTGTTTTCATTGCAAGTTGTGACGTCATACCTTCGAAATCCAAATCTAACTATCAACACAGGCAAAATACGACCCCACCTGTAACATTGTTGTTTCAACAGCACAATTGAGGTAATTTTGATGAACTCAATCACGCTGTTGATAGAATTAAGCCTACTGATAAAATACTTCGGTAGCACAAACAAGTTTAGACCAAAAATCAATTTTTACTATTCATTATTGCCAACACCATCATCCTCTTTCTTTCAGCTTAACGATTAATAGAGACAGACTTCAGCCAACATGAGCATCTTCAATACTGCTTGTTGATAACAATGACCAGATACACCATAATTTCGTTGTTTCGCAGGCAATGCGAATTCTCAACTCATCATCACCATCAAATCGAATAGGCTTGTTTTACAAGAAGAAATATAGGAAAAAACAAAGAACAGCATTAGTTATTCGCTTAAGGAATATTTATATTCCTATTTATAATAACTGTTATACTGCTACCAATAGCGGTTAGCCGACACAATCAATATGGTATAAGGATTAATAATTCTATGCATGATTCAGCAACATTAATGCAGCGCGCGCAAAAAGTCATTCCTGGCGGCGTTAATTCTCCTGTACGTGCCTTCAAAGGGGTCGGAGGAACTCCGGTATTCATGGAAAAAGCCAAGGGAGCCTATCTCTATGACGTTGATGACAATAAATACATTGATTATATCGGGTCATGGGGACCAATGATTTTGGGACACGCCCACCCTGAAATCATTCGCACCGTCACGACAACCAGTCAGAACAGCCTGAGTTTCGGTACGCCGACAGCAATTGAAATTGAGATGGCGGAAACCCTCTGTCAACTTGTTCCATCTCTGGAACAAGTCAGAATGGTCAATTCCGGCACTGAAGCAACCATGAGTGCCATACGACTTGCACGAGGCTATACAGGACGCGACAAAATCATCAAGTTTGAGGGATGTTACCACGGTCATGCCGATGCATTGCTGGTTAAGGCTGGATCAGGTGCATTAACACTGGGGATACCCAGCTCACCCGGTGTACCTGCCTGCATCGCCGAACAAACCATTACACTGCCATATAACGATATTGATCATGTACAAAAGCTGTTTGCTGAAATCGGAACCGAGATTGCCTGCATCATTGTAGAACCTGTTGCTGGAAACATGAATTGCGTCCCGCCAGTTAACGGGTTTCTTGAGGCGCTGCGAAATCTTACAACAGCTTCTGGCTCTGTTTTAATTTTCGACGAAGTAATGACTGGTTTCCGGGTAGCTCTTGGTGGCGCTCAGGCACACTACAATGTGACACCCGATTTGACAACTTTAGGAAAAGTAATTGGCGGAGGAATGCCAGTCGGTGCATTTGGCGGAAAAAAAGAGATTATGCAAACAATCGCCCCCGTTGGACCCGTCTATCAGGCGGGGACTCTATCAGGTAATCCGGTTGCAATGGCTGCCGGATTAAAAACACTGGAACTTGTTTCCAAACCAGGCTTTTACAAGGAGTTGTCAGATAAGACACACTATCTGACAGACGGAATCAAAACCAGCGCAGCTCAAGCCGGCATTCAAATCAGCACACATGCCATTGGTGGAATGTTTGGCCTGTTTTTTACGGATGAGCCAACAATTACCACTTTTAAACAAGTCATGGCGTGTCATCAAGACTCATTTAAGCAATTCTTTCATAATATGTTGATCAGTGGTATTTATCTTGCTCCATCAGCCTACGAGGCAGGATTTATTTCTTCGGAACACACACAGGAAATCCTTGATACGACAATTGCTGCGTCCAAAAAAGCTTTTCTAGCAATCAAGCAGCAATCATAGCAATGCCCCTGGAGATCTGAAATAGTGCATGACAATTTCGTATGGACACAGATTTCTAGCGAGCTCATCGCCGGTGTGGGTGGATTCATACTTGCGCTTTTATTGAATTTTTGGCGCTATCGCGGACACAGCCCAAAAGGATGTGACGCTGCCAGAGCACAGCATCAACAACGAATTAGTCAACTTCAATCAGCACTAAAGACAACCCAGGATGACCATCAACATGCTACGACACAGTTAGCCGTTTTAAACGAACGTTTATCGACATTGCAAGATCTTGAAAAATCACTTGCTGAACACCGGCAACAAATCAACACGGTTCATGAGCAATTAAAACAAGAAACAGCAGAGCGAATTCAAGCACAACAGAAAGCTCTCTATCTAACTAAAATAGAAACCCAGCTTCAAAAACAACAACAACACGCAACAGAGCTGAATCATCAAATGGGCTTGTTAAAAGCAAAAGAAGCTCAACTGACAACACAACTTCACGAAGAGAAAAAACAATCAGAAGAAAAAATAAAATTATTACAACAAGCTGAAATTCAATTAACCCATCGCTTTGAAAATCTTGCTAATAAAATCCTGGATGAAAAAACCAAGGTGTTTACCGAGCAAAATCAAACAAACATGCAATCACTATTAACCCCTCTTCGAGAACAGATTGGAGAATTCAAAGCTAAAGTTGAAGATATCCACTTGCATGATTCAAAAGACCGTAGCTCACTACGTACTGAAATTACCAACCTGAGACTACAAACGCAAAAAATCAACGAAGAGGCGATCAATCTCTCCAGGGCACTCAAAGGTGATAATAAGGTACAAGGCAATTGGGGAGAAATGGTGTTACAGCGTGTCCTGGAACAATCAGGACTCCGCCAGGGGAAAGAATATGAAATTCAACATGGGTATCGTAACGAGAACAATCGCTTGTTTAAACCCGATGTCATCGTACATTTACCTGAAAAAAAAGATGTGATTATCGATTCAAAAGTATCACTGTTAGCCTACGATGCATATTGCTCTGAAGAAAACGAAGATCAGCAAGCGCTGATGCTCAAG
>DRLZ01000240.1 GCA_011322755.1 Crenotrichaceae bacterium | reverse complement strand
TGGTCACCGGATTTTGTAATTTCTGCGATACCGTGATTGCTCCCAGTGAAAGTGTTGCTGCTTTATTAAGAAACCGTGGCGTCACGGTTCCAGTGCATATTATTCCCACAGGTATTGATGTTGCCTACTATGCTGACGGTAGTGGGTCGAAGGCTCGTTGTTTATGGAATATTCCAGACCATGCATTTGTTGTCGGCCATGTCGGGCGGCTGGCGAGTGAAAAAAATCTGATTTTTTTAGCGCAATCGGTTGCTGAATTTTTGAAATGTCATCAACAAGCGTGGTTCGCACTGGTTGGTTGTGGACCAATGAAACAGGAAATAATTGAGATATTTCAACAGTATGGTGTCGTTGATCGGTTGGTCATTACGGGGTTTTTGAAACCTGAACAATTACGTGATGCCTATAAGGCGATGGATGTGTTTGCCTTCAGCTCTTTGACTGAAACGCAAGGCATGGTGCTGGTTGAAGCGATGGCTGCCGGGGTTCCGGTTGTGGCTCTCGATGCGCCTGGAGTCAGAGAGGTTGTTATTGACAAGCGTAATGGTCGCTTGATGGGAGGGGCTGTGTCAGAATTCAGTCAGGCGCTGGATTGGGTGGCCAAGTGTTCCGCAAATAATCGAAGCCAACTGTCTGTTGCAGCACTGGATACAGCACATGATCATGGGATACAACGTACTGTAAACGAAGCCTTATCACTCTATCAAAGCCTGATTGCACAAAAAAAGACCCAGCCGCCGCCTGTACAACGCTCAGAAAATTTGCGTATGATGGCAGCTCAGTGGCGCATTGCCATGAATATTGCGCGTGCGGCTTCCAGCATTCCCCGAGCCTCTACTTGGCAACCCGATCGTTTTACAGATATCACGCTTCCTGAACCGGTGTGTGATAAGTCGTGAGTACATTCCAGCCTGAAACTACGGGCACGCGAACGCTACAGAAAACAGATTTTAATCCTCAGGTTTCCGTATCGTTACAACAGAAATTTCTTGGCTGGTTGTTCGCCAGCGTATTAAAACTTTTTTTTATGACCTGGCGCAAGTCATGTATAGGTTTTGACGCAATTGATCGTCAACGCAGCCACAATGCAAAAATGATTCTGTGTTTCTGGCATGGTAAATATGTGCCAATCTTTGCGTTATGTGGATGGCAGTGGGTGCAGAAACGTCATGAAACAGCTGTTGCTTTTACCAGTCTCTCGCCACGTGGAATTGTTATCGGAGAGATTTGTCGCCAGTTTGGCCTGGATTGCGTTCAACTACCGGATAATGGTCGCAAGGTTTCATTTCAGCTGATGCAGCAAGCGATGCAGAAACATAACACCGGTGTGATTGCTGTCGATGGTCCACTCGGACCAAAAGGCGTTGTTAAACAAGGCGCAATCAGAATTGCGTCGGAGCTGGGATATTTATTGGTGCCGGCATCGGTCTGGACGAGCCATAAATGGGTTATGAAGAAGCGTTGGGACGATATGGAATTTCCGATGCCGTTTAGTCGTGCTGCACTGGCAATGGGTGAGCCAGTTGCCGTTGATGCAGAAATTAACAAGACGGAGATACGTCATCTTATGAGTTCTCTTGCTGAACAGATTAACCAGCTTGAAAATCAGGCCAGAAAATTGACACATGAAAACTGAAATCAATTCAGAGCTTAGTTTTAACCAGAGAGTAGCAGCAGATATACAAAAATCATTTGCTGAAGATGTTGGCTCTGGTGATTTGACAGCCCAGTTGATCCCTGAAGGAATTCAAGCAAAAGCACAAGTTATTTGTCGCGAAGACTCTGTTATATGCGGAAGACCCTGGTTTGATCGCGCATTTCTACAACTCGATTCTGCAGTAAGGATTGATTGGTTGATTGAAGAAGGAACACGTGTTGATGCAAATACAATCCTTTGTCGATTGGAAGGAAATGCCCGCGCATTGCTCACAGCAGAGCGCACAGCATTGAACTGGCTACAGTCATTAAGCGGTACAGCAAATCTGGCTTATGCGTATGCACAAGTCGTTGCTGGAACAAATGTTAAAGTACTGGATACCCGAAAAACAATTCCTGGTATGCGTCTTGCGCAAAAATATGCTGTCAAAAAAGGTGGCTGCGAGAATCACCGTGTTGGTTTGTTTGACGCTGTTTTAATCAAGGAGAATCATATTATTGCCTGTGGCTCGTTACAACAAGCCGTGCTGCTGGCTCGCCAGGCAAATCCTGATGTTTTGATTGAGCTTGAAGTCGAGACACTGCAGCAGCTGGAACATGCCCTTTCTTTGCCATTGGATCGTGTCATGCTCGATAATTTTAGTCTGGAGAATTTAAGTCAGGCGGTTAATCTGGTGCAGGGACGGATTGAGCTGGAAGCTTCAGGTAATGTCGATTTGAACACGATTCGGGCAATCGCAGAAACAGGAGTCGATTGTATCTCGGTCGGGTTGTTAACCAAAGATGTCAAGGCTGTGGATTTATCGATGCGCGTTTTACTGCCAGAAATGAATTAAGTTCTGGCTCAGTTATTTGTCAACGGACTTGGGATGATTCAGCAAGTTAGCCAGAATTGATTGTTGTTGTAGTTTTTGTCGACGCGTGAGCTGTCGTGTCGAGGTGACGATATTTTTGAACTTTTCCAGTGTTTCTTCGAAATCATCATTGAGTATCAGGTAATCATATTCTGTATAGTGGGAGATTTCAGACAGTGCATCCTGCATGCGGCGGGCAATTGTTTCATCATCATCCTGGGCGCGCTGTCTGAGCCGTTGTTCGAGAATGGCTAGTGATGGCGGCAGGATAAAGATAGAAATACAGTCCTGGTACTGATTTCGTACTTGCTGGGCGCCTTGCCAGTCAATTTCCAGAATGACATCTACTCCCTGGCTGAGAGAATCATCAACTGTTGATCTCGCTGTCCCGTAATAACGATCAAATACGCGTGCTGATTCGAGAAAGCCATTGCTGTTCTTTATTTCTTCAAATTCAGTTGTGCTGACAAAATGGTAATCGGTACCATCGACTTCTCCCGGTCGAGGCAAACGTGTTGTATGTGATATTGAAACCTTGAGATCATCAAGATTATCTTGCAGCGCATTAACCAGACTGGTTTTTCCGGCGCCGGAAGGTGCAGAGACAATAATTAGTGTCGCCCTGCTAATGATACCAGGCTGGTTATTCAATATTTTGTACCTGTTCACGCATTTGTTCGATTAACACTTTAAGCTCCACTGATATCTGGCTGGTTATTATATCAGCTGATTTTGACCCGATGGTATTTGCTTCACGATTGAGTTCCTGCATTAAAAAGTCAAGACGTCGACCCACTGGACCCGATTGTTGCAGGTTTTTATTTATTTCTATGATGTGTGTATCGAGTCTGTCAAGTTCTTCTGTGATATCCATTTTTTGAGCCAAATAGACAAATTCCTGTTCCAGACGCTCTGTATCCGGTTCCAATTTCAAAGCAATAATTCTTTCCTTAATACGCTTTTTTGTTTCGTTGAGAATCTCAGGGATGCGTTTTCGAGCTAATACTGTTTGTTGTGTAATGTTTTTGCACTTATTTTGAAGTAATGTTGATAATTGCTGGCCTTCACGTTGCTTCATTTCAATTAACTTCTGCAAAGTAGCTTCCAGGGCATTGAATAGTGAAAGTTTTAGACATTCTGTTTTGATCTGTTGGGGTTGTTGTACACCCGGCCATGAGAGAATATCGTGTACATTGGCAGGAATAATTGATGGATCTAATGATGTAATTTCTTTTGAAGCAGCTATAATTTGACTAATGATCTCAAAATTGAGTTGTACCGATTGCTGGTTTTGCGATAAGTCTTGGATTGTCAGAAAACATTCAACTTTTCCACGTTTTATGTATTGTGTGATGAGTTGCCTTATTTCGGTTTCCAGACTGCGTAACTGAGCGGGTATGCGGATCGAAATATCAAGAAAGCGTTGATTCACTGTGCGTATTTCCCAGCTGAATTCGAGATTATTTTCTTGAACTGACGTAGTTGAGAAGGCCGTCATACTTTGGATCACAGAAAACTCCTATAATTTGATTGTCTTTAGAAAACAGATAACGACTGGAAAGGTGTCGTGCGAAATTGTTACATTGTCGTACGTAGAATAACATGCGACTGGATATCGGCCTTTGCAGTGAATGATTGAACAAAGTAAAAAAGATGACTTTTTATCGTAACCATACAAAATAGAAATAGTTTTAACAAATCATTATGTCAGCCAAAGCCAGCAAATTAAAAAAGCCGCCACCGTTTTTGCCATCAGGTACAATTCTCGACCAGTATATTGTTGAGAGAGCCTTGGCTAATGGAGGATTTAGTCTGGTTTATCTGGCGCGTCAGCTCCGTGATCAATCGCAAGTTGCGATTAAAGAATATTTGCCCAAACGATTAGCGCACAGAACACGTCGCAATCATGTCGTTCCTGCGGATAAAAAGCGTATTGGTTCGTTTCAGCGCGGACGACGGTTATTTATTGAGGAAGCCAAGGTTCTCAGCCGTATCAAACACAAGAATATTGTACAAGTACTTAATTATTTCACTGCAAATTCGACTTCATATCTGGTAATGTCTTTTGATTATGGTAAGACCTTAAGCCAGTATTTGAGAGCAAACAAAAAACCGGTTGACGAGCACTTTATCTATCATATTTTCCCGGTGTTACTGGATGGTGTACAGAGCATTCACGAGAATAATCTGCTTCACCTGGACATTAAACCTGAAAATATCCTGATCCGTGGTGGCGGTGATCCGTTACTATTAGACTTTGGTGCAGCACAACCGTTTCCTGTGACGGATGGTCGTAAATTTGGCAGAGTCTTGACCCGTGGTTACTCACCCATCGAGCAATACAAGACAGATGGAAATGTTGGTCCCTGGAGTGATGTTTATGCAATTGCTGCTACGATGCGGATGTGTATTGAAGGGAAATCTGTTCCACCAGCAATCGACCGTGAAAAAGATGATCAATTGAGACCAGCTGTTGTTGCTTTTAAACGCAAATACTCAAGCTTTTTGCTGAGAGCAATTGATGCCGGGCTTGAGTTAAAACCTGAGAATCGTCCTCAATCAATTGGCGAGTATTTATCATTGATGAACGGGCCATAGATAGAGAAAGAGCCAAAGG
>DRLZ01000239.1 GCA_011322755.1 Crenotrichaceae bacterium | reverse complement strand
TTAGTACACGAAGGTCTTTTTTGTGAAGTCTGATATTCATTCTCCAACCGCCATTCTCATCAGGATGATCGTCAATAATCTCACCGATTTCAAATAGTTTTGCTCGTACAGCAGCTTGTTGAGGTGTAATCACTACAGCTTTTTCAACCAGATGACTGCTAAAAAAGCCACTCAAAGCCTGATCAAGCAAGTCCATACCCTGTTGCTGCCGGGCTGATATCCATACTTTGACTGGCTTGCCTGTATCGTCAGTTTCTAGTCGTGGAGAAATTTCATCTGCCAGGTCAATTTTGTTAAACACGAGAATTTGAGGGATTTTGTCTGCGCCAATTTCTGCTAAAACCAGTTCCACCTGTTCAATCATGTCGTCACGGTGTTCAGAGCTGACATCAATCACGTGTAACAATAAATCTGCCTCTTTTGCTTCCAGCAAGGTTGACTGAAATGCGGCAACAAGTTCATGTGGTAAATGACGAATAAAACCAACCGTATCAGCCAATCCCAATTCCATACCATGTGTGAGCTGAATTCTCCGAACCACTGGATCCAGGGTTGCAAAAAGCTGATCCTTGGCATATACATCAGCATTGGAGAAAACATTAAACAGCGTCGATTTACCCGCATTGGTATAACCAACCAGAGCAACAGTCGGCATCGTGCTTCGGCTACGAGCACGACGTCCTTGTGTACGTTGCTTGTCTATCCTGGACAAACGGCTCTGAATCAAGCGAATCCGGTTTCCTATCAATCGGCGATCAGTTTCAAGCTGGGTTTCGCCTGGGCCACGCATTCCGATGCCGCCTTTTTGGCGTTCCAGATGAGTCCAACCGCGTATTAACCGGGTTGATAAATGACGTAGTTGCGCGAGTTCAACTTGCATTTTACCTTCAAACGAGCGAGCTCGCTGGGCAAAAATATCCAGAATCAGTTCATTTCGATCCAACACTCGCACGCCAAGAGCCTGCTCAAGATTACGCTCCTGGACTGGTGATAACACATGGTTGAATAGAATGAGTTCAATCTCTTTATCGAGAATGATCTGTTTGATTTCATCCAGTTTTCCGGTTCCAACAAAATAGCGTGGATTTGGAAATGAACGATTGGCTGTTAATAGCGCAACTGGATCAGCCCCTGCAGATCGAGCAAGCTCTTTGAGTTCGTCCAGGTCTTCTTGATGTGAACGAAGCTGCAGGTGAACAAGCAAGGCACGCTCACCCGACCTTGGGCGTTCAAATAACTCTGTGCTGACCAAACAAACCCCGAAATACGAAATACGCCCACGCGTGATGAGCGGAAAAGAGATGTGCTATGAGGCTCACGTACTACTCTGCCTCTTTGTTTGAAGCATTATCGGGTTGATAGATACGTACAGCACGTGACGGTACAATTGTAGAGATTGCGTGTTTATAAACCATTTGGCTAATGGTATTTTTCAACATGACGACATATTGATCAAAAGAATCGATTTGACCCTGTAATTTAATACCATTCACAAGAAAAATAGAAACCGGAACACGCTCTTTTCTCAAGGCATTTAAAAAAGTATCTTGCAAGTTCTGTCCTTTCGACATTCTTACTCCTGTTATTTTTGTTATTTGAATTAACTGCACAAGTCATTTCTGGGTGTGCGATGGCAATAAAATTCAAAGCGTTACTACACAACTATTTACCAACAATTAGCATGATAAAATAAATAACTGTGGCCGAATATCCCTTTCAGGGGTGTTTGGACAAGAATACAACTAAAATAGTTCTTGCGTCCAGCATACTACCTATAAAACAATAAACAGACCTGCCCTTTAGATGAAAGCATACCTACCCTGAAACAGGAAATATTCCTTTTTTATTATCTCAATGAGTTGCTTAAACAAGCAAGAATTTTTGGATATGGAATAGTTTTACTAACAATATAGTGGTAATCAAGATCGGTACTTCTCAACCATGTTAATTGCCGCTTTGCCAACTGCCGGGTAGCAACAACAGCACGTTCTACCATTGCAGAATACTCAAGCTGTTGATCAAGGTAAGCCCACACTTGCCGATATCCAACTGCTCGCATTGCTGGTAATTTAGAATCCAAATCAGGTCTCTCATAGAGTACACGAGTTTCCTGAATCAAACCTTGCTCAAGCATATGACCAAATCTGATTCGAATTGTTTCATGTAAATGTCCACGATCTTCTGGTGAAAGAGCCAATTTGATGAATGAGTAGGGAAGTTGACTCTGGGCACGACGTTTCATTAATACTGATAGCGGTTCACCGCTGATGCGGTATACTTCAAGTGCGCGCTGTATTCGCTGAGGATCATTCCAGTGAATGCGCTGTGCTGATTCCGGATCGACAACAGCAAGTTCTTTATGCATTGCTTGCCAACCGATTCTGACGGCTTGTTGGTCCAGCTCTGTTCTAATCTGCGCGTCTGCGTCTGGTAAGTCAGCAAGGCCTCCAAACAGCGCTTTAAAATACAACATGGTGCCACCAGCCAGTAATGGGATTTTGCCACGACGATGGATGTCTGCTATCAACTTGATAGCATGTTCGCGAAACTGACCTGTTGAATAACTCTGGGCTGGATCCAGAATATCGATTAAATGGTGGGGTATACCGCCTTGTTGCTCCACACCCGGTTTTGCAGTCCCGATGTCCATCCCTCTAAACACCAGCATTGAGTCAACACTGATAATTTCACATCCCAGATGCTGGGCGAGATAAACAGCAAGTGCAGATTTTCCAATTGCAGTTGGCCCCATCAGGCAAATGACTGTTGGAAGATCAGTATTTTCCAGGTGATCAGACAAATTTATTGTCCTCGTAGAAATAACTTATCCAGTGCGTCTTTATCCAGCTCAATCCAGGTTGGACGTCCGTGGTTACATTGTCCACTAAAATCGGTTTTTTCCATATCTCGCAACAGCTGGTTCATTTCCTCCCGGGTCAACCGCCTTCCAGCACGAATCGCACCACGACAAGCCATATCCGCCAATATTCTTTGAGATAAATGTTCAACGCGATCACTGCAGTCATATTGGTTTAAATCAGCAATAATGTCGCAAACCAAGCCGGAAACATCCAGTTTTTCAAGCGCGACTGGAACAGAACGAACCAGTAATTGCTGCGGACCAATTCTTTCGATTTCCAGACCAACACCATTCAATGCTGATAACTGTTGTTCAACCCGATCAGCATCTTGTTGACTGACTTCGATGGTGACGGGTAACAGCAATGGTTGAACGGCTATATCCTGGCGTTCATATTGCTGTTTCAACTTCTCATAGACAATACGTTCATGACTTGCATGAGCATCCACCAATACCAAGCCATTTGCAGACTCAGACAAAATATAAATATTGTGTAGATGTGCAATTGCAAAACCCAGTGCAGGTATATTTTCATGCTGCTGATGTTGATTCAGCGGCTTAGACTGATCTGAATCAAGTGTTGAATCATCAATCAAATGCTGATGTGGCTGGAATGATTTATTGTTTGCTGATCGATTTGACTTGAACTGCCGGTGATCTGACAAAAAATCCAACTGCAAGTTATTTTGATTCGGGAGTTCATAGTCAGAAGCGGATTCAGAGATTGCATATGATCTCACAGGTTTACCAGGCTGATCCTGTTGACCGGCTTGATCATTCGGCGGTTGCGACAAACTGGTTTCAGGTCGAATTGATCGTAAGGCATTTTTCACTGCCTTAACCACAAAATCATGGATGCTACGACTATCCCTGAAACGTACCTCAAGTTTGGCAGGATGCGCATTGACATCCACAATCGCCGGATCAATCTCAAGATACAACACAAAAACCGGAAATCGCCCATGAAACAATACATCTTGATAGGCTTGCCGCACAGCATGTGTCAGTAATTTATCCCGAACCAGTCGCCTGTTAATATAAAAATACTGTTGATCTGCCTGACTGCGGGAATATGTCGGCACAGCAATCCAGCCGCGTAACCTCATCCCGGCTGATTCAAAATCAAGTGACAAGGCATTATCAATAAACGCTTTTCCAAGAAAGCCTGCAACGCGCTGTTCTTCTGCGACTTGATCCAGCGCTGGTGAAAGACGAAAGATTTCACGCTGATTATGGGTTAATTCAAAACCAATATTAAAGTGGCTCAAGGCCAGCTTGCGAACCAGGTTTTGTATGTGTGAAAACTCAGTGCGTTCAGCACGTAAAAACTTGCGGCGTGCAGGTACATTATAAAACAGATCCCGCACCTCAATCATTGTTCCGTACTGTAATGAAGCAGGACACGGCTCAACCTCACGTTCACTGCCGTCTGCGGTCACCTGCCAGGCTGTATCTGAGCGAGCAACCCTAGAAACAAGCGTTAATCTTGAAACAGAGCTGATACTTGGCAATGCTTCGCCACGAAAACCCATTGTTTGTATCGCTTGCAAGTCTGAAACAGTAGTAATTTTACTGGTTGCATGTCGCGAAAGCGCAAGACCAAGTTCATGCTTGTGAATCCCGCAACCATTGTCGATTACAGACATCAGTGCGATACCACCATGCTCTACAGTGATATTGATTTGTGTTGCTCCAGCATCAATTGAGTTTTCTATTAACTCTTTGAGTACAGACGCCGGGCGTTCGACTACTTCGCCTGCAGCAATTTGATTGACAAGCTGAGGCGGCAGGGTTTTGATCGACATGAGCTTCGTAGTTTAAAAACCGGAAGTACAATTTTAGCCGATTTGGGTACTCAGCACCTGAAATTTTGAATTCCCACAGCTAGATCAGTTTTGCACGATGGTCTGGATATCACCAAACCACAAACAAAAAGAAGATTATTCAGTGGTGATGAGAAAAGTTACCGCAATCACGCTGAAAGGCATTATCTGCCGTACACCGGAACGTTCTATTGGTGCTATGCGCCAGGCCTGATTTTCAGAATTTTTCCAGCCTGAATATTGTTTCCTGAGATATGGTTGACCTCGCGAATGCGTTGCATACTCACACCATATTGCTGAGCAATACCAGATAATGTCTCACCAGGAGAAATTTTATGACTTCGCGCAGCCATCTGGATTGGTTTTGATTGTCTACTTGAAAAATAGTCGGTAATCCCGCGATAGATCGACCTTGCAATGCGGCGCTGAAAACCAGCACTGCGAAGTTTGCTTTCTTCATCCGGATTGGAAATGAAAGCCGTTTCAACAAGCACGGAAGGTATGTCGGGTGATTTCAGCACCATATAAGGTTTTTTCTGTACTTTTTCTCTTAACACCGGACCTGTTTTTTTTAGATGCGTAAAAATATGACTGGCAACGGTGTCACTTGCCTCTAGCGTTGCTGTCTGAGATAAATCCAGGAGTACAGAAGCTAATACAGTATCCTTGTCCCGCAAACTGATGCCACTGACCAGTTCAGTCTGGTTCTTGCGCTTGGCCCATACACGCGCTTCTTTCATTGCCCCTCCTGCTGACAATGTATATACAGTCGCACCTTTGACTTTTTTGTTTTTAAGAGAATCCGCATGGATTGAAATAAACAGATCAGCTTTTGCCTTGCGTGCTCTTTTCATACGGTCACGCAGAGGAACATAGTAGTCGCCATCACGAACCATATAGGATTTCATTCCAGGCGAGGCATCAATAATAGCCGCCAGTTTCCTGGAAATAGCCAGCACAACATCTTTTTCCCTGGTTTTGTGATGTCCTATAGCACCTGGGTCTTTGCCTCCATGCCCGGCATCAATCGCAATCACGATTTTCGCAGATGATCCAGGATAATGATTATTAACCTGCTGATATTGTTTATTGGACTTGACTGATGTTGATCGCGTTGCAAACGAAACCCGGGTTGATTTCCTGTTGGTTGTTTTTGTCTTCGCTGCATGGCGTGCTTTGTCATGTTGCGCAAAGATATCAACGACAAGGCGATGACCGTATTCCTGTTTTGGATCGAGCTGAAACGATTTAAATGTTGCCTGACGCGTCAAATCAGCGACAAAGCGTATCCCTCCCTGCTTGCCCCTGCCCGCACGAACCCGCTTTACCAATAAATCATTATTTTTTGTTGGCTGCCTGAGTGTTTTAACCGAGCTGGCATTCAGAATATCAACAACCAAACGTGGTGGATTATCCAGTCTGAAGAGCTTGTAACTGACCTTGCCTGTGACGTCAAAGACCAGACGATTATATTCAGGCGAGGCAAAATAACGCACCGTCTTGACTTCAGTCGATGCAGAAAAAGCAGGTTGTGTTACTAAACTGAGCAACACAATAAATAGCAAGGCAAAACGAATCATCATAGTGACCATAACTTACCTAATGTGAACAGTTTCTCAGTACAATATTCCAGACCTACATGCGCTTTTGCATGTAGATTTTCAAATATACCAGATATCTACTTGATATTATAGCAATACTTTTCGATAATGTAATGCGGAAAAATTAGCCAGATTCATTACAACACTGGCCAGACACCGATACTTTGCGGGATTTGGTGTCAATAATCGAGAGATCAACAACCAGATCAGGCTCAGGAATAAAGCCTTTGCCCAATTCCGGCCATTCAATAAAGAGCAAACTATCCGAAAGATAAT
>DRLZ01000238.1 GCA_011322755.1 Crenotrichaceae bacterium | reverse complement strand
TATCCTATGCAGTCTGATCCTGACCTCAATATCAATCAGTTTTGTCGATCAACACGTCTGGATGATGCTCATCATCAACAAAGCACAAGAACAGAAACCTGAGTGACAAGACATGGATTATTATTTTCAGAACACAATCACAGTAAACTAACTTCATATCGTAAAGCGCTGAAATCAGCGTTCTAATAAAAGTCATCAGATGAAACTATCAGCAAATTGGAAACGTATTGAAAATGCAATTCGTGATTCAGTGGGTACGGATTTTACTATATCGAAACTGACCAGCGTTGGTGGAGGCAGTATTAATAACTGTTATCAAGCTGGAACTGACACCCAGACATTGTTTGTCAAACTGAATACTGTTGAGCGACTGATTATGTTTGAAACTGAAGCAACGGGTTTGCATGAACTCGCAGAAACCAGTGAGCTGCGCATTCCAGCCGTCATTTGTTCTGGTCAAACGGCTTCAAACTCTTTTTTGGTGCTGGAATGGCTGGTTCTGCATTCTGCTAATACTGCCTCAGACCGGCTGTTGGGGGAAAAGCTGGCACAGTTGCATGCAGTCGAACAACCTTATTATGGCTGGCAGAAAAACAACTTTATTGGTTCCACGCCTCAACCAAACGGGAAAAGTAATGACTGGGTTAAATTCCTGCTAACCCAACGATTGGGATTTCAGCTACAACTTGCTACAGAAAATGGCGCTAACCGGCAGTTAGTGGAAAAAGGTGAACGCCTGCTTGATAAGCTGGCCTTGTTTTTTTCCGCTTATCAACCGAAACCTTCACTGTTACATGGTGATTTGTGGGGCGGAAATTACGCAATGGATGATTCAGGACAGCCGGTTATTTTTGATCCAGCTTGCTACTATGGAGACAGGGAGGCCGATATTGCAATGACTGAGCTGTTTGGTGGATTTGGATCAGGTTTTTTCGCAGCTTATCAAAACACACTGCAACTGGATGAAGGTTATGCCGTACGCAAAAAGCTGTATCTTCTCTACCACATTTTAAATCATTTCAACCTGTTTGGAAGCAGCTATGCTGGTCAGGCGAGCGCTTTGATGGACGACTTGCTGCACTCTGTTTAAGTGTGTATTAAATGGATACCAACAGACAGAGCCCGGACATTTGAGATGAATGTTTTCTCAGTTGGTTGTCTGGTTGCTTCTCAAAATGATCTTGATTAAACAGTTGATGTCTGTATTTTAGCCGCAAGATGGCGGCCGTAGCGAATCCCCGGTTTCTCAATCAGATAATAACTGATTGCGGCACACAGAATGGTGATACAAAAGGTACTGCCCAGCGTATACCAATACAGTGGCATGCCTTTAAATTCCTGTTTCATGAAAGGAAACAAAAACAGCAGTACTGGCCAGTGCCATAAATAGATACCATAACTGATCTCTCCAAGCCATAACAAGGCAGGGTGGGTGATCCAGTATTGTTTGTTCTGTTTGAGCATGGCCAGGAAATAGATAAACAAGGTAAAGAAAACCGCGTTAATAGTTTCCCAGTAATAGAGTAACCACGAACCTTTGAAATAAACGGATAGATGCGACAGGTGGTAATTAATCCATAACATGACAATCATTAGCGAGCTGATGATTCCTGCAAAAACAGGCGTGTTGGTTTTACGATAATTGTAGTAATACCACGCACAGATGAGACCGCTTGCAAAAATAGTTAATTCACCCGGCAACAGATCGATAAGGGAAATCAGTCGATTGATAGATTCGCTATTCTCCTGGTAGATATACCATCGATACGTCAGGGTAAAGAATAGACAGACCACATACATCCACAACCAGTTGACATGCAGTAGTAACCCGGCCATGAGCGGAAGAATAATGTAAAAGCCAAACTCGACTGGTAATGTCCACCACACACCGTTGAATTGCTGCATATGATTTGGTGGCAGGTTGAAATACATGAATAAATGAGAGACCAGTTCGTTCCAGCCAAATGAACGATTGATTCCAAGCCAGCCACTGAAGACAACCAGCACAGCGAGCTGTGCCAGATAGGCGGGGTAAATGCGGGCGATGCGTTTGGTTATATAACTGCGGTAACTCCAGTGATTTCTGTCAGCCTGGAAATAATGCAAGCCAAGCAGAAAGGCTGAAAGAATAAAAAACAATTGCACGCCGAGATAACCATACGATGCAAATAAAGACACATTGAGGAAATAATCGTCAAAACCAATGCGAATGAAAGGAATCCCAGTTTGCCCTTTTACATGGAAGATCATGACCCACAATGCTGCAAAACCACGCAAGCTGTGCAAGGCAGGAAAAAATGTTGTTTTTTTTCTGGACAAGGTAGACAGTGTCAGGTTTATGGAATCATGCGTGCTTATGTCGTATGCATTGTTACGAATGTGTGAATTATCCTGCTGTCCAGTGGAAATCTACAGATCCACTGATACTGAGCTTGATAGTTTTATACGATTGTTGTTATTTCAGAATCAGTCTTGTGACCAAATATATCAACATAACTGGCATACCAAGCGCAAATAGTGACTGGTATGAGTACCAGAAAGCCTAACATGAGTGGAAGCGATGCGAGCATTGCAAAAATCATATACAGTAGTCCAAACAAGGTTAATGGCAGCATGTTGATAATCGATGTCCAGATGCTGGCTTTGACAGCAGTAAAAGCAGGAACGCCTTCAAATGTAACTAAGGGGATAGCATACATGAACAACATTGCTGTAATTGCACTCATACTAAGCATAATCAGCATGAGTGTGGGCATTTGTGCTTGTATTAATTCCATTGAGTCTTCAGAAAGATCGGCAGGGTTGGATTGACTCAGAACAGACATCAAACTGTCGCCACCAATCGAATAGATAGCAAAACCACTTAATAATGCGACTGCAAGCGAGATCATTCCAAGGTGTAACAACCCAAAACGGTTTTCAGATTTCATTAAGGCTGTGAACAAGTCATGGATACTGATGGTGATTCCTTGAGACGATTTTTTGGCAGCAATGAGCAGCCCGGCAGTCAATCCAGGCAATAATACTGCGCCAACGAGAGGACCAATGACAGGGGTAAGCTGGAACAGCAAAAGAAACAGAAAATAAACAGCAATTAATAAAACCCAGGTGACTGGATTGACCATAAACCACTGCCAGCCCAGACTGTACCAGGCAAGTGCTCCAGTTTGTGCGCGTTTTGGTTGCATGTATTCAGACCTCAATTAATTAATGTTATCGTGTTGGTATTCAACAGTCTGACCGATTCGTTCATGTGATGACAAAAAACACATCCACTGCAAAACAATGAGATTGCTGTAAAATAACAGGACTCACATCGGTTTGATCCTACCGAGTTATTGAATTCAATCAGGTTTTTGTTGAAATGCTGCCTACTATACCATTAATCATTCATACACTGTTCACTCACAGTGCTCTGTACACACGTATCCTGATTAACACGCAGTATTGTAGGCACTTATTACATGCTGATCCTCAACTTATTTGCACCTAATTGTACATGGAGAACGATCAAGATGAATGATGCATCTATTTTTCCAGTTTTGAGTTTGCTTCTGATGACATTGTCGCCGCTCAATGCCTCTGATCTTAGCAGGGAACAGGTTGTGAAACTGCTTGCCGGGGCAAGTGTTGAGCGTCCTGTCGATTTGCGCAGAAAGGATTTATCCGGTGTGGATTTGTCGAATCTGGATTTACGCAAAGCTGATTTGTGGGGTGCGACACTCAAAAAGGCTAATTTGAGTTATTCCAATCTGTCAAATACCAATCTTGATTTAACGGTAATGACAGGGATAAACCTATCGCATGCGATATTAAAAAATGTCAGTATTTTTGGCGTGCATATGGGAGGTGCCAATTTATCACATGCCGATTTGAGTGGCAGTCGTATTATCGCAACACTGGATAATGCGAATCTGAATAATGCAGATATCAGTCATGCAAACTGGGGAGTGGATATGAAAAACCAGCCCATGGGTCAAATGCGGGTGAGCTTGATTAACGCAAAAATGAGAGGTGTTGACTTATCTGATAGTGACATGAATCATGCGATGATGCGTTTTGCAGATTTGTCCAATGCGGTATTAAAAAATACAAACCTGCACAGGGCAACACTGATTGGGGTCAAGTTCAATGAAGCAATGCTAACAGGGACAAAATTAACTGAAGCAAATATAAAGGAAGCTCAATTTGATTCGGCGATAATCAGTAATATCAATCTTGATAAAGTGACCGGACTGAAATCTGTGCAGGGTTTAAGTCTGCCCACAGCAGTTGCAAATTGATTTGCTTGCTGAATAAACAGACTTGTGAATCGTTGGAGCAGCCAAATAATGGACATGACCCCTCAACAATTTCTCGATTGGGACTCGAAACGCATTACCTTGCTAGGGATGTCTGGTGTTGGGAAAACAACACTTTCCTCAAAACTGCCAACTGATCAATGGTTTCATTATTCCGGTGATTACCGGATTGGCACAAAATATCTGGAAGAACCGATTCTTGACAATATCAAGAAACAAGCGATGGAAGTGCCTTTCCTGCGTGATTTATTGTTATCTGACTCGATATACATTTGCAGTAACATCACCGTTGACAATCTGGCGCCCATCGCAACATTTTTAGGCAAAATAGGCAATCCGGCACAAGGTGGTTTATCACTGAATGAGTTTAAACGTCGTCAAATGCTCCACCGTGAAGCTGAAATAAAAGCAATGCGCGATGTTCCAGCTTTTATCCATAAAGCAGAAGAAATTTACGGGTATCGGCATTTTTTAAATGATGCAGGCGGAAGTATCTGTGAACTGGATGATGACAAGACGATTGAACAGTTGGCAGAGAATACAGTCATTGTGTATATCAAAGCCAGCCCGGAACAGGAAGAAATGCTGATTGAACGTGCCCGTAATGATCCAAAGCCACTTTACTACAGAGAACAGTTTCTGGATCAACAACTGTCAAAATACATGTCTGAATACGGCTATCAGAGCGCGGATGAAATACCGCCAGATCAATTTGTAAGCTGGGTGTTTCCGTATCTGTTTCATGCCCGTCTACCGCGTTATCAGGCAATCATTGACCAATATGGCTATACCATTCATTCTGATCAAGCAATGCAAGTCCAGAGTGAAACAGATTTAATGGATCTGATTGCCGAAGCAATTGCTAGAAAAAACAGGTCATGATCCCGTAATCCTCACCGATTCACCTTTAACATAATCATTTCAAGAGAAACCTATGCCACTGGTAGCACATACCGATTTACCAACGTTCGATCGCCTTCGGCTTGAAGGTCATCGCATTCTGGAGCAGGATTATGCGCTTCATCAGGATATTCGCGAACTTCATATTGGGTTACTCAACATGATGCCGGATGCGGCTCTGGAAGCAACCGAACGCCAGTTCTTACGTCTGGTTGGTGGTTGTAACCAGATTGCCCAGTTTCATATCCATTTGTTTACCATTGACGGGATTGAACGTGGCAGCGAAGCTCAAACCCATATCGAAAGATATTACGAAACATTTGATGAGATCAAACAGCAAGGACTGGATGGACTGATCGTCAGTGGTGCTAATGTAACCCATGCACATTTACAGGATGAGGTATTCTGGAAGCCGTTGTCAGAAGTCTTTGAATGGGCAAAAAACAATGTCACCTCAATCCTCTGCTCATGCCTGGCGAGCCATGCATTGATACAGTATTGCTATGGTATTGTGCGTACCCACCATCAACACAAAACCTGGGGAGTCTTTCCACATTATGTCGTTGATCGATCACATCCATTAGTTTCCAATATCAATACCCGTTTTGATGTTATCCATTCACGCTTTAACAGTATAGAACGGGTTGATCTTGAAAGAGCAGGGCTACGAGTACTGGTTGAAAGCAAAGAGATCGGGGTACATCTTGCGGTGAGTCCCGACCGGTTCCGAATGGTGTTTTTTCAGGGACATCCGGAATATGATGTTGTCAGCCTCATGAAAGAATACAAGCGTGAAACAATCGCCTGGTTTCAGGGACTGCGTGAAGATTATCCACCTTATCCGGATAACTATTTTTCTGCGCAAGCGATCGCGTTACTGGACAACTATGCGAATCAGACACAATTAGCCAAAAAGCACGGTGCTGTACAACCTGCATTTCCAGAATCTGAGATCATTCAATATCTGGATAACACCTGGCGGGATACTGCAAAGGCAGTGTTTAATAACTGGCTGGGACAGATCTACCAGATGACTGATTTGCATCGCCTGATACCGTTCATAAAAGGTATCGATCCTGAAAATCCATTAAGTCTTGATTTGTAGTCGATTAGGAAAGCGGGGGTGGAGTTATTTAAGTCGTAGTGCGATATAGAAG
>DRLZ01000237.1 GCA_011322755.1 Crenotrichaceae bacterium | reverse complement strand
TACATAGGTGAGAGAAACCGGTTGCAATACCCCAATAGCGCCAGCATCCGATACGGCTGCAACCAGTTCAGGGTTACTGCAAGGATACATGGGACCACAGATAACAGGATGACGGATTCCCAGTTGTTTGGCAAAAGTATCACTTGCCGAATGCACTACAGTCATCAATCACCTCTGGCTCCTGCTGGAATATCCACTCATACTTCCTCCTCTACAAAGCGCTCTTCAATTTACAATAGCAATTCCGGAGAGTCTTTCTCCATAAGAGAAAAAACTACATGTTGTGTTTACTGGTGCTAAACGAGGCCCCATGGAATTTGCCCCACAAAAGTGGACAGCCAGTTAAACACATTCTTCATAGTCATCGTCATACAGCAACGGTATCTGATACCCAACCACTGAATGTCGGCACTGACGATTATAATACACTTCATTGTATTCAGAGAGCGATTGCCTGGCTTCCTAACTGGTGGGATAGGTATCTCGGTAAACCAGTTCTACTTTCAAACTGTGAAAAAAAACTTTCCATGGCTGCATTATCGTAACAACAACCCCGTAGGCTCATATTGTACGTCAGCTTATGCTGCGTGATCAGCTTTATAATAGCGCTTCAAACAATACTAACTTCCTCTGTCCGAATAGACAATCACACCCCTCGTGAAGCCGTGCCGAAATAACACGATTGTGAGTGCATCACAGACCAGTTTTCGGGTCATTCGCTTTTTGCAGTGAACAGCCAATGACCGAATATAGGTAATATCACTCACCCATTTTCATTAGGCCACGAGGTGGTAAAGTTCTGCTTCAACAGATTGGGCAACATGGGATGAGCGTGGTCACTGTCGGTAGTAACTTTAACCTTTTTTTACCTGAACAGCCTTCAATCCCAGACCTGCAGATGCCAGACTGACAATCCATCATCATTATTTCAAAACGCTCTACCAAGGCGATGATGATTTTGCCATGGAAGCCGAATTCAAGATTACTGAAACGATAGATGATAGTCGCGTAACTATGGTGATCAAACAAGCGCGTGCGTGGTTAAACTGAGTATGTGATGTATTTGAATACATACATTTTGGGCTATCCCTCACAACATGATTGACAGACACTATTCAGAAAATATCACAGAGTCTCAGTGTGTGATATGACGCATTGACTGTGTCATATCACACACTGAATCATGTTTTTTCCTGAGCGACATTTGATCCGCTGATTTGATCCGCTGAATTAACAGAAATTATTTGTTGGCACAGATGATGCTTAGAAGATAATACAGAATCAAGTGCTGGCAAATAATTGCCAAAAAAAACAATACTGGGGGAAGTACCATGAGACCTAAACATCCTGTCACAATCGCGATAACGATTTATATTCTATTGCTATGTGTCAATAGTATCGCCGCGCCAAATGCGTTTGATGAGCCAGTCATGCATCCCAAAATTCCATTCCTTGATGAGAACAACCAACATGTACTGAAAAGCGGTCGTCCATACAGCCCGAAGATGACGTGTGGAACGGGTAGCGGCTGTCACGATTACAAATCAATTACCCATGCGTATCACTTTGAATTTGGCAGAGATGAAGCATCGGATGATTTTGGTCTGTTGCGCGGTCTTCCCCAGCTGATGTCGCCAGGCTATTTCGGTGGTTACAGCTGCATGAGCGGCAGCATCCCGGTCACGCTGGCGAAAATGGACAATTCTGCTAATCCATTATTGTTTGCTGATAATGGCGCGCCCGGGTTTGTGCGAGACTGTTTAAGCTGTCATACGGGCGGTGGTTTTGGTGAAAAAGACCGCCACGGCAGACGTTACGACCAGACGCCGGAGTCCGAAATTCCGCCATTTGACGGCGATTACTACACACGCGGCTGGTCCAATACAGTCGGCTTTATGGATGAAACAGACAAAAGCGAACTCCACAAATGGGACTGGAAAAAAAGCGGTGTTGCAGAAGCAGACTGTATGTTATGCCACGCCAGATTCAGCGATTTAACCAAGCCTGAAATTCTTGGTCCTGATAGTGGTGACGGAGATACAGCCTACCCGGTTGATGCATATAACCGCATATTGCGTCAACGCAAGTTTATCCGTGGTGGTTATTTCCGTTATCAGGCATCGGCGATCTGGGAATTTTTACCAGCCTATCTTAATGATGAACCCAAGCGATTGCTGTCAGTTGAACGCACGATCACTGACAAAGGCGGAAAAAGTAACTTACCTGAGTATGGCTTGAAGGTTTCAGACTCAGGTGAACCGATTCTGCACTGGAACCCTGATGCATTTGATCAGGATGGCAAGGCGCATATTAAAATGCTGCGCTTCCCTGGTAATGACAACTGCATGATTTGTCATAGAACCTCTAACTCACGCCGTGGTTTTTATGGTTTTGGTGACGCGGCCATTGCCTCGTTTGATGATGATGGTGTGATTGAGGAAGACTACAAGGATGATGTCCATAAAGGCAAGGTTTTTACCGAGGAAAATGGTGAATCCCGTGCAATCGAAAACTGTAATACCTGTCATTCACGCGCCTATTTCAAGGAACCGTTCAGAAATGTTGATTTGAATCTCAATCACAACTTTCTCAAAGGCAATTCGGATATGGATATCCGCAATGACCTTGACTTCGCGCCAAATGCAAGAGCGTGCGAGCATTGCCATCAGGACAACAAAAACCCAGTCATTCCATCCGGGCAGGCAACTATTCTTGATGCGCATCGGGAGCTATGGAAAGCCAACAAGGATATGGCTGGCTATGCCAAATCACAGTTGACCAAGATTACCAAGACTCATCTGGATGTTGTCGCCTGTCAAACCTGCCATATTACCGGTAAAAAAGGTCGGCGTGGTGATGATTTAATTCCACTCTACCGGTATCGGGAAGCGGCCAATGGCGTACAGAAAATCTTTCCGTACAATCCTAAAATCCGTTATTACTGGATAGACCAGTCCAACCAGCATCCACTATCCCGATACGAACGCAATCTGGGGTTTACTCCGGCAGAGGATGATGAAGGTAAACCAATTGGCATTATCAAAGATCCGAAAACCGGCAAAGAGTGCGGTCGTGTGTCGGCGCGCAAATCTCACGGCAGTACGCGTTATGGCGACCCGGAGACATACGAAGCCTATGTTTGTTTGAAGAAAACCTATGACAAAATCATTGCTGATGAAGGCTTGCCAAACCCGAATACGCAACAGGTCTGGATTTCTTCCAACAACTACATTATGTCGCATAACGTCAAACCATCCACACAGTCCATGCCATGTGTCGATTGCCATACCCGCAAGCAGAGTGGCGCCTGGAGTTCACTAATTTCAGCGAGCGGTAAACTGGGAGAGGCAAACGTCAAGGAAGTCACCACTTTACCGGACAAACGTCTGGTCGATGAAGGTATTGTGAAACTCGGTCTTCCTTACATGAAAGTTGACGATGCCGGCGTTGTCACCATGAATGTCGGGGATATTCTCTATTCAACCAAGGTTGATTCATTCATGACTATTCTCAAAGCAACCAGTGCACCGGTTGCAGAGGGTGAGTGGAAAATAGCGGAAAACAAGGATGCTGCACTGGATAGCGCTGCGCTGCAAGGCAACTATCGTGCTGTTGCGAGTGAGGCGTTGGCTGGTGAAATGGTCGGTGTGATCCAAAACCGAAAAGGCGATCAGTCAATCCGTAAGTCAACAGTGTTCATCAGTCTTGATGATCCAGTTAACAATGCCATTATGCCCAAGACGCGCGTGCGTATGCTGGTGCGTAAATGGCGGACAGATATAGCCGACTGGGTACGCGATAACGGGATGGGTGAACTGGTTTCAGACACAATCTTCTTTGGTGTCGACAATGAAGACAAGTCTGCCCTCACCTTTTTGCCAAGTCAACCAGCCGTCATCAAAATGCCTTACTGGGGCAATGCAACCGATCCGAGTCATGTGAGTATTTTGACATCAATTGACGGGGCTGGAATTATCAATCTGGATCAGGGCAATATTCTGGCTGTACAGCCGAATACTGATCAGGCGGAAGGGTTTGTGTTGTTTAAAACCCCTCACAGTGGCTTTTTTGCTTTGACTGATATCTAGGCAACCAGCGGAGTAAGACAGGGCAGTCCAGTTCCGGGCTGTCCTGATTTTAACCGCTTGCATTCACACTCAATTTCATAAGGAATCCCATCATGAAACGCAGGGAATTTATCACTTTAAGCGCTGTTGGTTCAGCAGCGGGGATTATTGCACCGAAAGAGGTTCTGGGAGGTATTGCCGCCTGCCCGAACTCAAACAAGATGGCTGGTGGCGTGTACTACACCAAAGACGCACCAGGTCGCTGGAGCAAAAAAGTCAAGGGGCATTTACCAAATATCGAAACATCAAAGAATGCTGGAGACACACTGGTTAATGTAGTGACCAACCATGAAATGGCTGGTTATGCACATTACATCAACAAACACATCGTGCTGGATGATAACTTCAAATTTATCACAGAAAAATTATTTGATCCGCTGCAACACAAGCAACCTGTTTCAGAACACAATCTTGGCAATTATTCGGGGCGAATTCATGTGTTAAGCGTATGCAACACCCACGATACCTGGCTAAATCTAGCTGATGTATAGAAAAAGTTAACAACGTCCACGAAACAGAATAATTTATTCACATAACAACATAACAATAAATCACTGCTGTCGGCATCGATCAGCAGTTTATTCAGAAATCAGGGAGGATACATGAACAAGCTAAAAGATAGCCATCAACAGACGCCCACTTCAATCGCCGCAGAGGCAAAAGATAAAGCCACGTTAATCAACCAATTGATGCCCTGGCTTGCTGGCGCAGGTTTTGCGATTGGCAATTCTGTTGCTTCAACAAGCTGTACTGTTCCCCAACAAGGCAAATGTGCTGGCTGTGGTGGTTGTGTGATTGCGCTTGGCGCGCTGGTTTCCTGGGCGTTACGCAATCAATCAAAAGGCAAGGAGTTTTATCTCAATGAACAAGGTCAGGCTGAATTTGACAGGCAAGAGTCGCATCAGCTTTAACTTGCGACAGTTTTTTCAACATGAAAACACTAAAAGCCAGCATCGGCTTTTATATCATCGTGTGCGCGTGCCCCACTCACGCCGGTTACTTCCACGGTTCCATTTCCAGCAAAATGCAAGTCGATAATCGACAGGCATTTTCACACAGTGGACGACAATTTGCTGAAACCTTGGGCGACTTTTACTACGATGACAAGTTTGCCAATTTGCACGGCGGACTGCTTGTTGGCGCACGCTATCAAAATGCCAGCCCGCACTACGAGGTGTACCGCGCGTTTGTGCGCAAGGGTTTTAAACCGTTGCACTCGGAGGTTACCCTGGGCAGATTTGAGCGTGCCGATAATCTGGGCATGTATTCAATTGACGGTGGCGACCTGCGCTATCAGCGCAAATGGTTTAGCGTCAACGTTTATGCAGGTAAACCACGCCGCATTGAAGACCTGAAATCAGAACGCGGTGATTCAGTGTTTGGAACTGAATCCATTCTCAAACTACAACCTGAATGGCGCAACCAACATATTCCGTTGACACTGGAAAAAACCCGTATCAGAGTTGGTTATCAACGTTTCAAGTTCAAAAACATTACCCATCGCATCGAATTTGGTACCCAACTGGAAGGCAAGATTAATGCAGGAGAAGACAGTCGCTACCAATTGACAAGTTCCGGCACCTATCTGATAACCAAGCAACAGTTCAGGGATTTGCTTGTTGAAGGACGCTTTACATTCAACAAGGATTATCGCATCCGAGCTCGCTATCAACGTTACAACCCAAAATCAGTATTTCTGACTTTCCGTGAACGTTTTTTCCAGTTTTTGACCCGTGAGCGACAGCAGCTCTATGAGCTTGGCTTTCAACATCAGCCGCGTTATGACATCAAATGGTATTTAAACGGACTGCGTATTACCCGCTCCCATTCATTTACCGGCTATGGAGCAAAAGCAGGTTTTCAAAAACGCTGGCAGAATCTAACCCTGACCGGACAGTTTCATTATCTTGATTATGGAACGGACAGCACCAAGAGTTTGTATTTTGGGGTGCGAACATCGCCCACATCAAAACTTTCCCTGCATCTTAGAACAGTGTTGCGCAATGAACAAAAGCAATTATATGGAGCCAATCGCGTGATCGGT
>DRLZ01000236.1 GCA_011322755.1 Crenotrichaceae bacterium | reverse complement strand
TATGGGGTATCTGATTAACCGCCGCACCCGTGAACTCTCCGCAGAAGATATTCAAACCATTGCAGGGACCTATCACAACTGGCGGAATCCTGATGGGGATTATGAAGATATAAAAGGATTTTGTAGTGCCACACCCATAGAGCGGGTTAAAGAACTGGATTATGTCCTCACCCCAGGGCGATATGTCGGGTTGGCAGAGGAAGAGGATGATTTTGATTTTAGCGAACGCTTTAGCAGCCTCAAAGCCGAATTTGAAAGCCAGTTAAAAGAAGAAGCCGAACTCAACCAGCGGATATTGGAGAATTTGGCGAAGGTAAATCTGAATGAGCAATAAAACCGACATCACAACCTCAACTTCAGACTATAAAAATCTATACGCCGATATCAGGCAACTGGTTATAGAGGCTCGCTCAAGTGTTGCTAAGCAGGTCAACCAAACCTTGACCATTACCTACTGGCAGATTGGCAAACGAGTCAGTATTGACATTTTAGATTCAAATCGGGCGGAATATGGAAAACAGGTATTACAGCAGCTAAGCCAGCAACTCAGTGATGAGTTTGGCAAGGGGTTTACTTATTCATCATTAACCCGCATGGTCAAATTTTATAAAGCATTTCCTGAAGAACAAATTATTGCGACACTGTCGCAACAATTGAGCTGGTCGCATTTTGTCGAACTGCTCAAGCTGGAGAATGCTATTCAGCGTGAATTTTACGCCCGAATGAGCCACCATGAAGGCTGGTCGGTTCGCACCCTGCGACAACGCATGGACGGCATGTTGTTTGAACGCAGTGCCATTGCAAAACAACCTGAACAGGTGATCCGTCAAGAACTGGCAAAGCTGGAACAAAGCGATTCATCCCTTGCCCTGCATCTCAAAGACCCTTATCTGCTGGATTTTCTCGATTTACAGGACAATTTCAGCGAAAAGGACTTAGAAAACGCCATCCTGCACAAGCTGGAGCATTTTATACTGGAACTCGGTAGCGACTTTGCCTTTATGGCGCGTCAAAAACGCCTTCAAATTGGCGGCAACGACTACTATCTGGATTTGCTGTTTTATCACCGTAAACTCAAACGACTGGTGCTTATCGAGCTTAAACTCGGTGAATTCAAACCCGAACACAAAGGGCAGGTTGAACTGTATCTAAAATGGCTGGCGAAACACGAACAACAGGTAGACGAAAACCCACCGATTGCAATTTTATTATGCAGTAGCAAAGACAAGGAAGTGATTGAACTCATGGAACTGGAACAAGACGCAATCCATGTTTCGGAATACTGGTTGCAACTACCGCCAAAAGAAGTCTTGCAGGCAAAACTGCACAAGGCGATTGAGGAAGCAAAGTTAAGACTGGAGGTTGGGGATGAGTGAGATACGACAACACAATGAATACAAACAATTCATTACGCAGCTTAAATCTCAAATCCAATCTGCCCAAATCAAGGCGGCAGTGTCTGTCAACCGTCAACTGTTACAACTCTATTGGCAACTGGATGAACAGATCGTTGAAAAACAAGCCAAAGCTCAGTGGGGTGATGGCTTAATCAAACAAATCAGCAAGGATTTGCAGGCTGAATTTCCTGATATGAAAGGGTTTTCCGTATCAAATCTAAAGTATATGAAGCAGTGGTATCTTTACTGGCAAGATGCGTTTTCAAAAAGCCAACAACTTGTTGGCCAATTAAACCAAGCCCCCATTTTTCAAATCCCCTGGGGGCAGAACCTGCTGATTATCAGCAAAGCAAACTCAACCGAGGAAGCTTTGTTTTATGTGCAAAAAACCATTGAAAACAACTGGTCAAGAGCCGTTTTGACTCATCAAATTGAGTTAGGATTATATCAACGCCAGGGCAAAGCCCTGAGCAATTTTGACAACCATTTGCCCAGTCCGCAATCTGATCTTGCCCAGCAAGCCTTAAAAGACCCCTATTGTTTTGACTTTCTCAACCTTACCGAAAAACACAACGAAACAGAACTGGAAGCGGCACTTACCGCAAACATCAGCCAGTTTCTGCTGGAACTGGGAGCGGGTTTTGCCTTTGTCGGCAAGCAATACAAATTGACGGTGGCTGATAAGGATTTTTATATCGACCTGCTTTTTTACCATATCAAACTGCGTTGCTATGTGGTGATAGAACTCAAAACCACCGAGTTTAAGCCAGAGCATGTCGGGCAACTCAATTTTTATATCTCCGCAGTGGATGACATGCTGGCAAGCGGGCAGGACAACGCCACCATCGGCTTGCTGATTTGCAAATCAAAAAATAAAACCATTGTGGAATACGCACTCAAGGAGACAGGACAAGCGATGGGAGTAAGTGAATATCAACTCACCCAGCAGTTACCCAAAGATTTTCAATCCAGCTTGCCAAGTATTGAAGCGATAGAAGCGGAAATTGGAGGGTTTGGGGATGAGTGAGAGAAAAATTGATAATGGAGAATGGAAAATTGAGAATGATTTGAGTGAGTGGCGGGAGTGTGAATTAGCTCAATTAACCAATAAAATTGGTAGTGGAGCAACGCCTCGTGGAGGCTCTAATTCGTATAAAGATGAAGGTATTTCGCTAATACGAAGCCAGAATGTACTAGATTTGCAGTTTTCAACAAATGGACTTGCTTTTATTGATGAAGGTCAAGCGGATGCACTTAAAAATGTAATTGTAGAATCAAATGATATTTTATTAAATATTACAGGGGATAGTGTCGCTCGTGTTTGTAGAGTTCCCGATGATATTTTGCCTGCAAGGGTTAATCAGCATGTTGCAATAATAAGAGCTAATGATGAAAAACTTATACCAAGATTTCTTTTATATTATTTGATGGCACAGAAGGAGGAGCTATTAAGCCAATCTGAAATAGGGGCGACACGCAGAGCAATCACAAAAGGAGTGATTGAGAAATTTATTATTTCTCTCCCACCCCTCCCCGAACAAAAAGCCATTGCCGAAGTATTAAGCTCGCTGGATGATAAAATCGACCTGCTCCACCGCCAGAACAAGACCCTTGAACAAATGGCACAAACCCTGTTTCGCCAGTGGTTTGTGGAAGAGGCACAGGAGGATTGGGAGGGGTATAAAGTTTATGATATAGCAGACCATATCAAAGAAAGTATAAAACCTGCATCAAATCCATTGCAGACATATAAGCATTATAGTTTACCTGCTTTTGATAATGGACTAAATCCAATTATTGAGGCTGGCAGAGAAATATTAAGCAACAAGTATAAAGTGATACCAAAATCTATTTTGGTTTCCAAGTTGAACCCAATAGTTCCAAGGATTTGGGCAATTTCGAGCGATGTTAGTGAAAACGCTATTTGCTCTACTGAATTTCAGGTGTTTAAACCAAAAAAAGAATCATATTATGAATTTCTTTGTTTTTTGTTTAAATCCGATGATGCGGTAGGCGAATTGGAAATGGCAGCGTCGGGAACAAGTGGCAGCCATCAAAGAGTAAAGCCTCAAGATATTTTGAACATACCTTTTGTTACGCCATCTTTTTGTAAAATTGAAGATTATTCTCTGGAAGTTTTACCTTTGATTGAAAAGCAGCAACGAAATAACAAGTATATCCATACCCTACAATCCCTCCGCGACACCCTCCTGCCTAAATTGATGAGCGGTGAAGTTCGGGTAAGTTTATTATGACGCAAAAGAAATATAAAAATAAATATCGCATTCAATCTCATAGATTGTCTGGTTGGGATTATTCCGCGAATGGGTATTATTTCATTACATTGGTGACACAAAATCGTGTATGTAATTTGGGGGGAATTGTTAATGATATTATGGAATTGTCAGAATTTGGAAAAATAATTGATCACGAATGGAATAAATCGTTTGAAATACGCAAGGAATTGTTCATGGGTGAATACGTTGTTATGCCCAATCATTTACATGCCATTGTTGTTATGAATCATTCATTAAT
>DRLZ01000235.1 GCA_011322755.1 Crenotrichaceae bacterium | reverse complement strand
ATTCTGAAAAGTGACACTGAAGTCACAGAAATCAAGGAATATGCTAAGTTATCTCACTAAATTCTTCTATACTTGAGTCACATTTCTAGTTAGAACGACCGATTTCCCATGTTTGAAAGACGAAAATATAAACGCAGCAGAAGTCCGCAGTTAATGCCTGTCATTGATCTGTATACTGATAAATCAATCGGAATGCTTGTTGATTTATCGTTAGGCGGTATGTTGATGATGGCAATCCAACCAATACCTTCACACAGAATTTTTCAACTGCAAGTTAAATTACCAGAACCGATCAAAGGTTCACATGCGATAGAGTTTGGTGCTGAGAGTGTGTGGGGAGACCCGCCAGAACAACTAGGGACTTGCTGGGCGGGTTTTCAAGTTATCGATATATCAGAAGAGAACAAAGAAATCGTGGCTGAACTTGTTGAAATTTGGTCTGATCAAGATGCCGACATCAAGGAAATAAGTGAAGCTGTCTAATTCTCTTATTGTATCTGCCGGTGGCCGCTTGCAGTAAACCATCTGGATACCCAGTAATCAATGCTCAGGTAACGCCCTGCTCCGCTAAAAAACAGGCTGAGTAACATAATGAAGTAGGTTACTGCAAATTCAACCCCGTTATTCAGAATCACCAGCGACCCTTTCCCCGTGAGCCAGCCGTAGTTCCCGTATTCCTGTACTATTGATTTTGCCATATCCAGTCGAATAATGGCATCTCTTGTACGATCAGTGGCAAAAAAACCATCAGCTTCTGCAATAGCCAGCCAACCGTTGTCCCAATGGACAGTGAGCGCTGCAGTGAGCATAATCAACATTAATGGGATGACAATCAAGCGTACCCCAAACCCGCACAGTAGCATGATTGCACCTGTCGTCTCGAGTATGGCAACAAGCCAGGCCAATGGTTCAGGAAATGGAAGCCCAAGACCCCATTCAGGGTTGCCGAACCAGGCAATAGTGCTTTCTATCGCAGACAGTTTTTTTGTACCAGCCATCCACATAACCGGTGCTAGATAAAGTCGCATGGCAAGTGGCGCAAAAAAATCGAGTACTTGTACTCGCTTAAGCCAATATTGTAGTCGCAGAAACAGGTTAATCATACAAATCTCTCTTTGCAATAGAATTGCCGGGCACTAAGCTGTTTTTAGTCAGGTTGACAAAGTTCCGGAAAATAAGTTGTCATCATCCGCTGGTTGTAGTCGATTAAATTTGAATGTTGTTGTACTTCATCCTTGAGCGGGCTGGAAAATGGTGGAACGATGAAATTGACAAGATAGGAAAACACACATGCGTCGATCCTTGTTGGTTGGTCACCATGAATAAATTGTTTGTCTCCAAGTATATTCGCAATAGCAACAATGTCTTTTTGTCCAATGGCATAGATTTCATCTTCCCTGTGTCTTCCGATGCCATGACCATACATTTGTTTAATAATCTGTTTTTTTGCCAAAACCGGAATGATTTTGTTTAGCGGAAATGATAAATCCCCAAAAAACAGTTTGCTAACCTGTGGCCAGGTTTGCTCATCGACCCAGCGACTGTAGACAGCTGTCCAATAAAAACGTTCGTCCAGCATTGCCTGAATTGCTCTGGAATAGGCTTTTTGTTCGCTGCTGAGTGAAGCATCGAGATTGATTTTATACTGTGTTTCGAGATAATCCAGGATCATTTCTGAATCTGCAAGTAGTTGACCGTTATCGCTGATATAGGGACATTTGCCTTTTGGCGCTTTTCTGGTGTCTGCGACAGATTCCACTGTGTATTCGAGTTGTGCCATGCGCAGAAAACATTCAACTTTTACGCAAAAAGGACTGAGATTAGGCAAGTCAAAAAATTGAGGGAATTGGTAAAGAGTAATCATTTCTAAGTTCCTGTTATTGTGAAGAATAATGCGATGATTGCTGGCTTTGAATAGATACGCTTTTGCTAAAACAGCAAGATTCAAAAAATCGTATCTGCTACTTTCAACTTAAACTGATTCTGTATACACTAATCTGAATCAACGAATATGGAGTATACAAGATGGATATTAACACTCGGATTGAAGAAACGCTTAAAAGCCACCCTGTTTTATTGTTTATGAAAGGTTCTCCTGATTTTCCACAATGTGGATTTTCAGGTCGGGCAGCGCAAATTTTACAAGCTTGTGGGGCCGAGGATTATGGGCATGTCAATATTCTCGAAGATCCTGAGATACGCGAAGGACTGAAAGTATATTCCAGCTGGCCCACGTTTCCTCAATTGTATGTCAATGGGGAATTGATTGGCGGTTGTGACATCATGATGGAGCAATATGAAAGCGGTGAATTACAAAAAACATTAGCAGCAGCAAAAGCCTAAGAAGTGAGTGCCGTTGTTGGTCTGCATTACTCAGGCTGATAAATTTAAGCCAGATTAAAAACAAGTATTGCTCATTCAGAATTCTCTGCATCCCGAGTCAAAGTAGACCAGCGATTGACGATATTACAAAACAGGTCAGCTGTGCGTTGAGTGTCATAAATCGCAGAATGGGCGCGTTCACTGTCCCAGTCAAAGCCAGCCGCCTTGACCGCTCTCGCGAGTACGGTTTGACCGTATGCCAAGCCGCCTAGAGTTGCCGTATCAAATGTACTGAAAGCATGAAATGGATTGCGTTTTATGCCGGATCGTTTGGCTGCCGCATTGAGAAAGCTGAGGTCAAACGATGGGTTATGACCAACAAGGATTGCACGTGTACAGCCATTGATCTTGATTGCTTCCCGTATCGGTTTGAAAATTTTCGGGAGAGCGTGCTTTTCTTCGACAGCCATACGAAAAGGGTGATATGGATCGATACCGGTAAAATCAAGAGCGGCCTGATCCAGCTCTGATCCTTTGAAGGGCAGAATATGGCATGCGATTGTTTCCCCTGGGGTGATGATTCCTTCTTCGTCCATGTCAAGTAATACTGCAGCTATTTCAAGCAAAGCGTTTTTTTTGGGGTTAAATCCTGCGGTCTCAACATCGATTACAACCGGTAAATAACCTCTAAACCGATTTGCCATCGGTGGTTTATCCTCGATTTCAGGTAGCAGCATATCCTCTTTGATTTGACTATCTGTTGAATTCATTGGCATGAAGAAACTGTGTTTTAAATTAACCAAGGGCTGCTGCACCGGGGTCGTTGTAAGTAAACGCTTGGCAGCAAAGACGATGACTTTAGCATTGAAATAAACACAATGAAACACTCCTGGTAGCAACGCTTACAATAGGTTTTCAACAACCCTACAGATATCAAAGGCTCAGTTTCTGGTTTTAATGTCAATTATCATGTTTGTGGTGCTGTGTTCCTGGGTCTTTTTTATTATTGTTGATGTTATATGATGATAGTAAACACCATCTCAACCCTCGTACAGCATCGTTGTTTATGGTATCGTGGGATTTTTAGAACAAATCAAGCCATTGCAGTTATGTTAAACAATAATACGAATCAATCTACGCCCGGTTTCATACAGAGTACCTTGTGCAAGCTAAGTTGTATGTGTGCTTTACTGGTCATGTTTTCTGGTTGCGCAACGACTGGAAATAGTAAAGACCCTTATGAATCTTTTAACAGGGACATGCATTCATTTAATCTTAATGTTGATGAATATGTAATGAAGCCGGTTGCAAAAGGCTACCAGTGGGTGACGCCAAATTTTGTTGACCGAGGTGTGACTAATTTCTTTAGTAATTTGCAAGGAATTCGATTGACATTCAATGACTTGCTACAAGCTAAATTTCAGGATGCAGGGTTTGACATGCTACGCTTTGTTGTTAACTCGACTGTTGGGCTCGGTGGCTTGTTCGATGTCGCAACAGAGCTTGATGTTCCGAGGGGCAATGAGGACTTTGCTCAGACACTTGGTTACTGGGGCGTACCATCCGGTCCGTTTCTGGTCTTGCCTTTTGTCGGTCCGAGTAGTCCACGGGCAATAGGAGGCTCAATCGGTGATGCTCCGTTAAACCCGATTTCATATATCGGTTACGCTCCTGTCAGTGTTGGATTGCAGGCGGTAAACTTCACAGATACACGTGCTGATTTATTGCAACTGGATGATGTGATCGAAGAAATGAAAGACTATTCATTGATGCGAGACGCCTATTTGCAGCGTCAGGCTTATCTTGTGAGTGATGGCGAAATTACTGATGACGATTTTGATGATGAAGAGTTTTATGATGAGTCGGATGAGGTCTATCAGCCAGAATCACAGCAATAATTAACAATTTCTGGTTAAGAATATGTGGTGTATTGTTAATGATGTAGGCGAATACAGACTTTGTCTGCCTGATTTATTCATCATTTTCTAGATTACCTGACAGGGTATCTCAAACGTGTTTTTAGATTCATCTGTTCAGTTTAAGTGACACCACCACCTGTTCGCTTATAACCAGTTCCCTATCAAAATAAACGGAGACCAGAAAAACGGATGCTGGTATTCCGGATTATTCAGCAAGTGTTGCTGAGTTGTT
>DRLZ01000234.1 GCA_011322755.1 Crenotrichaceae bacterium | reverse complement strand
TTCGACGCTGGCATCACCGTGATGGCATATCCATCCGGGCAATCGCCAGAAGAACAGGACTGTCTCGCAATACGGTTCGCAAGTACCTCGCCAGTGGCGTGGTTGATCCTCAGTATCCGAGGCGCAAAAGTCCCAGCAAACTCGATGAGTATTCCAAAACCCTAACTAACTGGTTAAATCGTGAGTCCAGGCGTAAACGCAAACAGCGCCAATCGGTTAAACAGCTTTTTTATAATCTGATGCAGCTGGGTTATACCGGCTCTTATGATCGGGTTGCTGCATTTGCACGAGACTGGCGTATTCAACAACATGAAGTGTCCCGTGTTGCCGGTAGCGGTACATTTGTACCGCTGTCGTTTGCACCGGGTGAAGCGTTTCAATTTGACTGGAGTGAAGACTGGGCAAGCATTAATGGTAAAAACACCAAGCTGCAAGTTGCCCATTTCAAGTTAAGCCACAGCCGTGCATTCTTTCTACGGGCTTATATTCATCAAACACATGAGATGTTATTTGATGCACACAACCATGCGTTTACTGCGTTAGGCGGTGTACCTGAGCGCGGTATCTACGACAACATGAAGACGGCTGTTGATCGGGTTGGACGTGGAAAACTACGCACAGTTAATGCCCGCTTCCAGGTTATGGTCAGTCACTTTATGTTTGAAGCCGAGTTTTGTAACCCGGCCGCAGGCTGGGAAAAAGGGCAGGTTGAAAAAAATGTTCGCGATGCACGTCACCGCATCTGGCATACGGCACCGAAGTTTAAAGATCTTGCTGATTTAAATATTTGGTTAGAGGAACGCTGCAAAACACTCTGGCAAGAGACTAAACATCCTGAGTTTAAAAATAGAACCGTTGTTGATGTTTGGGAAGAAGAGCAACCACAACTCATGTCTGTGCCTGCTCTGTTTGATGGTTTTGTTGAACACAGTAAGCGCGTGTCATCAACGTGTCTCGTTACCTTTGAGAGCAATCGCTACAGTGTCCCCGCCCGTTTTTCTAATCGTCCTATTAGTTTACAGGTTTACGCTGATAAGCTCGTTTTTGTTGCCGAAGGAAATGTGGTAGCGCAGCACACACGTGTGTTTACCCGTGATCATAACAGCATCGGTAAAACGATTTATGACTGGCGGCATTACTTATCGGTTATTCAACGCAAACCGGGCGCACTTCGTAATGGCGCCCCTTTTCTAGAGCTCCCCCTGTGCTTTAAGCAGTGTCAGAAACAATTACTCAAACACCCCGGAGGAGATCGAGAGATGGTTGATGTTCTTGCGCTGGTATTACAACACGACGAACAAAAAGTTGAACAGGCCGTTAAAGAAGCACTGGCTAGTGGCAAGGCCTCTAAACAACACATCATTAATTGTCTGAGTCGTTTATTAGATGCGCCTATGCCATCACCCCTTAAAACCCCGCCCGCATTAAAACTGGTAGAAGAGCCACAAGCCAATACGGGACGTTACGATCATTTACGGGAGAAAAAACATGTCAGCTGAAGCAATGATGACAACGATGAAGCAACTTAAATTATTTGGTATGGCGCACAGTGTTGGTGAGCTGTCAGAACAAAACTCACCGGCGTATACGCAGGCTATTCCACTGCTGGAGCAGTTATTAAAAACAGAAGTGGCTGAGCGTGAAGTGCGCTCTATCCAGTATCAAATGAAAATAGCTCGCTTCCCAACCTATCGTGATTTAACCGGTTTTAATTTTTCACAATCAGACGTAAACGAAACACTGGTGGCATCATTGCACCATTGTGAATTTATGGAAGAGTCACAGAACGTAGTTTTTATCGGTGGCCCGGGCACAGGCAAAACACACCTGGCTACCGCCATCGGTGTACAGGCAATCCAGCACCACCATAAACGCGTTAGGTTTTTATCCACGATTGAACTGGTTAACTTACTAGAACAGGAAAAACTAGCAGGCAGACAAGGACGACTGGCTAACCGACTGATGCATACGGATCTGGTGATACTGGATGAACTAGGTTACTTGCCCTTTAGTCAGGCAGGCGGTGCACTGCTCTTCCATCTCATCAGTAAGTTGTATGAACGCACCAGTATCATCATTACCACTAACTTAAGTTTTTCTGAATGGCCGACTGTTTTTGGCGATGAAAAAATGACAACTGCCTTACTCGACAGGCTCACTCACCATTGTCATATTATTGAAACCGGCAATGACAGTTACCGATTTAAAGACTCAACTAAAAACAAGGAGAAAAAAACAAAAGAATAAGCCATAATTGGCTTGAATAGGCGGGTCAATATTCAATGCAAATGGTGGGTCAGATTTGCGTGCAATTTAACACCTTCTGCGTTAGCCGTTGATATTCCGGCATATAATAAAACAGTAACAATTAAAGCGGTTGCTAATAATCCAAATATTCTAATATCAGAGCGTTGTATAGTCATTATAAAGCCCTCTTTAAACTGTCTGGCGTAATGTCGATATACGCCTTATCCGAAGCGGGTAACTCATCGGAGTATGCTAAAGAGAACACGCTGTCAGATACCGATCCATCTTTGTAATAGAAAGTAACCGTAATATCGAATTCCCCCCATGTCCATATATCAAGCGGGAAACCGCCCTTTGGATTTTCAACTGCTCTTAACGGATTATAAAAGGACGGATGTAGCTCATACTCAACCTTTTTTAGAGTATCT
>DRLZ01000233.1 GCA_011322755.1 Crenotrichaceae bacterium | reverse complement strand
TCAGCAATGGCAAATGAATGCCCAGATTTGTAATCAACATTCCTTGTCCATTACTGTCAGTTGGTCTCAGAATAAAATATAAGCAGGACATATTCATCTTGTTGATAATTAATAATAAATAACAAATCTATTGTTTTATTAATCCTGTTTTCTCACTAAAACTTCTGACATGGCTGCGGTAATCCGTCTGCTGGTGCAGGGTGTGTATGGATGCTTATTGTTTAAGCAATGATTTTAATTTTGATAATCAACATCAATAACTTTGTAACTTCAACGATTTTCAAGCATAATTGGTCGACAACTGCCAACTCGGGCAGTAGCCTGTTTGTGTGCCGGGTAAAAATAAAAAACGGCTCATATACAATTGCAAGGACAGAGAAAACGAGATTGTATGTGCATGATTAGAGATATTGACGGAGTAAATTTATATGGCGTGGAATGAACCAGGCAATAACGACAAGGACCCCAAAGATCCCTGGTCTGGTCGTAATGACAATTCTGGACCTCCAGATCTTGATGAAGCACTGAGATCGCTGCAGGAAAAGTTTAGTGGTATTTTCGGCAGTGGTGGTAGCGGTGGTGGTAATAGCGGTGGTTCAGCAGGTTCCTGGGGTGGTATTGGACTGCTTGCATTGCTTGGTGCCTTACTCTGGCTTGCAACGGGGTTTTATATTGTTGATGCTGGTATTCGCGGTGTCGAGACTCGATTTGGAGCATATACATTGACCACAGATCCAGGACTGCACTGGCATTTACCCTGGCCGTTTGAACAGGTCAGGCAAGTTGATGTTAAAAGCACCCGTTTTATCGAAATAGGTTATCGTTCAACAGGTAGTCGTCGTGGAAAGCAATCGGTTTCTTCTATTCACCAGAAAGAAGAAGCATTGATGTTGACCCAGGATGAAAATTATGTGGACGTACGTTTAGCGGTTCAATTTCTGATTAAAGATCCCAAAGCCTACCTGTTCAATGTACTGGATCCAACCATGACATTAAAACAGGTTGTACAAAGTGTGGAACGTGAAGTAGTGGGTACCAGCTCGCTTGATTTTGTGTTGACCGAAGGTCGCAGTGAAGTTGTCGCTGCAATAGAAAAAGATTCCCAGCGGTTGCTTGATGAATATAAAACGGGGATACAGATTACATCGGTTAACTTGGTCGAAGCACAGCCTCCAGAACAAGTCCAGGCCGCTTTCCAGGATGTTGTAAAAGCAAGAGAAGATCGTGAACGTGCGATTAATGAAGCACAAACCTATTCGAGAGAAGTACTTCCCCGAGCACGAGGTGAAGCTGCAAGACAGTTACAGAGTGCAGAAGGTTACAAGGCAAGAGTGGTTTCTGAGGCAACCGGTCGGGCGAGTCGCTTTAGTCAGTTATTAGCTGAATATCAACGTGCGCCTAGGGTAACCCGTGAGAGGCTCTATCTGGAAGCGATGGAAAAGGTATTGGCTAATTCAAAAACAATTATGGTTGATGTTAAAAAGGGTAATAGTCTGATGTATCTTCCGCTTGACCAGTTATCCAGTAAGAGAACAACACCAAATATTTCAAGATCGAGACAAAGATCTTCACAAATCAGTCAGGTCATTCCTCAGTCAACACAACCAATTCGACAGTCATCGCGTGGACGTGAAGGGAGAGTGCGCTAATGAGCCGTATGCAACTATGGATTGGTCTGATTTTGCTGGCGACATTTATTGTCAAAAGTTCGTTATTTACAGTCCAGGAAACAGAGAAAGCAATCAAATTCAAGTTTGGTGAAATTATCAACTCGGATTATCAACCCGGTTTTCATGGAAAACTCCCGTTTGTCAACACTGTAAAAAAGTTTGATGCGCGGATTTTGTCGCATGATGCAAAACCAGAACGTTTTTTAACCAAGGAAAAGAAGAACGTTTTAGTCGATTCATATGTTAAGTGGAGAATAGGCGACGTTGAAAAGTTTTATACTGCTGTACAAGGTAATCCGGCAACTGCTGATGTGCGCATCGGACAAATTATGAAAGATGCGATGCGCGGTGAATTTGGTAAGCACACAGTCAAAGAAGTGATTGCTCAGGATCGACAACAGTTGAGAAACTTACTCATCGATCGAACAGCTCCTCTAGTGGCTAAAATGGGTATCGGGCTCGTCGATGTCCGCGTCAAACGAATTGATCTTGAAGAACAAGTCAGTGCTTCAGTGTTCAGACGAATGGAAACAGAACGTGCGCGTGATGCAAAAGATTTGCGTTCCCGCGGAGCTGCGGAAGCCACGCGTATTCGTGCAGATGCGGATAAACAGGCAGAAATTCTGCTGGCTGAAGCCTATCGTGAAGCAGAGCAAATGCGTGGTGACGGAGATGCGAAAGCAACTGCAATTTATGCGACTGCTTATAATGCTGACCCTGAATTTTACAGTTTCTATAAAAGCCTGGATGCATACACGAATGTATTCAAGGGGAAAGGCGATATGCTGGTGCTTGAACCGGACTCAGACTTTTTCTCATATTTTGGAAGCAAAAAGAAAAAATAATTTGAAAATCTGAACTTGATATTGGAAAGCCGGTATTTGAAACGCATCTGCAACATCGAGGCGTATCTGTGCGTATGAGTCAACTCTGTTTCGTTTACACGATGGTTGACTCAGCGTATCTTTACAGCCCGGCCTTATGACTGATTTCAACTGAATGCATGTGGCAGTCCTGTCACATTTTCTGTCAAAACTCTTTGTACCATGACACACACTGATCATTGGCTATTGCCGGAAGGGATTGAAGATATCCTGCCTGAAGAAACTGCAACGCTGGAACGTTTGCGCAGCGATGTATTGCAACTGTTTCATTGCTGGGGATACCGCAGGGTAATCCCGCCAATGGTTGAATTTCTCGACTCGTTACTAACCGGCTCAGCCCATGATCTGGAACTTGAGACATTTAAGATAATCGACCAGCTCAGTGGGCGTTTGATGGGTATCCGTGCAGATATTACACCTCAAATCGCACGAATTGATGCATGTATGGATACACACAAATCGCAGCTGTCACGGTTTTGCTATCTGGGTACGACGTTACGCACACGTGGTTCACATCTGGAACGCTCACGCAGTCCTCTGCAAGTCGGCGCAGAGCTTTATGGCTTTGCGGGTTATCAGGCTGATGTCGAAGTGATCAGGTTGATGATGGAAACACTAGCCTTGTCAGGTCTGCATCATCTACAGTTTGAATTGGGACATGTTGGGATATACCAGTCATTGGTGAGGCAAGCTGGATTGAACACACAGCAGGAAGTCACCTTGTTTGAACTTCTGCAAAGAAAAGCGCATGCTGAGCTGGTTGATTTTGTTGACCAGTCAGGTATCAACGCAGCAATGCAATCAATGTTATTAGCATTACCCGAATTATGTGGTGATGCGTCTGTGCTAGCAACAGCGCGCCATGTCTTGAAAGCTGCAGATGAAGATGTGCATGAAGCGTTAGAAACACTCGACATGATTCAAAAAGCGCTGATTATTCATTTTCCATTGCTTGATGTTCATTTTGATTTAACTGAATTACGTGGCTATCATTATAAAACAGGTGTCG
>DRLZ01000232.1 GCA_011322755.1 Crenotrichaceae bacterium | reverse complement strand
GTTTATAATGTCTATCAGACAACCATCGTATGTTAATCATGGCTATTTATGCAACACAGAACACTGTGCTGGCATTAATTCCTGCAACAAAAAGCCCACAACAGAAAATGAACTGAATTCACAGAAAATACTAATATCTCAGCAAACACTGGTGTTCCGCAGAACATCGACTATTCTTTGCTAGGAAGGGTTGACAATTTATTGTCTCCCGGAAAGATCGAGAAAATATAATCTGTTGTTCAAGTTTTTGGGATAAACAAGAATACTGGAATCTGTTCGTTCAGAGACTCTTATTGTAATAGATACGGGCAATCAATGTGCCCTGATTAAAAATGTTGATAGGAATGATGTGGTGTTAATATTATGACAATAGAACTAAACACTGAAGATGCTCGCGTGATACGCGGCTTCATTCCTATTAATACACTCTCTGGTTTAGAGTTTGATGAGTTATGTGCTTCCAAAGAAGTTTCTAATGCAGATGATGGTGAGCAGCTATTTACAGAAGGCTCAGCTGATACTGATTATTACTTTTTACTCGAGGGAAGTGTCTCTCTGGAAGCTGGTCATACCGAGGTTGATGAAGTCAAAGCTGGTTCAGAAAATGCCCGTTTTGCACTTGCCCATCACATTCCAAGAAAAGTAACCTGCATTGCGCAAGGCAAAGTTCGCTATCTAAAACTTGATTCTGAATTGTTTTCTGAAGAATCAGTCAGTGAGATGCTGCTGCAAAACGACATGGTGACTGATGAAAGTCAGCTTGTTAAAGAGCAATCCATCCCTTTTTTATTGAAATCACCACTATTTAGACAACTCCCTGTTTCTGTTTTACCAGGCATTTCAGCGTGTCTTGATGAATCAATAGTTGAGGCCGGCCAGACCTTGGTTAAGCAAGGTGAAATGAACGATACCTTTTATATCATTCAGGAAGGACAATGCAAAGTCACGCGTCGGCCACCAGAGAAGAGTAAAGAAGTTTTGCTCGGGAAGCTTGGTGAGGGTGACACTTTTGGAGAATTCGCACTTTTAACTGACAACGCTGCAGACGTTACAGTTAAAACCATATCTGAATGTGTTCTGTATACCGTTGGTGAGAAATTCTTCGATCAATGGGTTAAACAGCCTCTCATTCGTCAAGTAAGCTGGACAACAGCCGACCAGTCTGGTGACGTCTTTTTAGATGTTCAAACATTGGACGAGTATAGAACAACTCATGTCAAAGGCAGCATAAACTACCCTTTTTCAACGCTTCGTACTCGAATGGAACAGCTGACAGACACGGACAAATACATTGTCGTTAGCAATGATGAAAAGCTTGGCATGGCTGCTGTTATTTTGTTGAGACAGAAACAGCTTGATGTTCGAATCCTGGAAGGGGGGTTAAATGCCGTGCCGGAAGGTTCGCTGGATCACATCCTGATGCCGGATAGTGAGCTGATAGGCGCTGATACTGAGAGTGAAAATGTAGCGTTAGAAACTGAAGTCTTAGAGGTACCTGCGGTTATTGGTAGCCCGATAGAAACAGTTGTTGCAAACAAGGCTGGAGAGCAACAGGAGCTACGATCAGAAACGCAAGCTCTCGATCAGCAGCATCAATCTAAACTGGTTGATGAGGAAGCTAAAGAAATTGAATCTATCTACGAACAGGCGATTGATATTGATAGTGATGAAGCAATTCAGGTTGACGATTATTCTGCGCGCAGCTTGTATGTCAGAAAGCTTGAAAGCAAACTTCAGGAGGTCTGGAAAGCATACAAAAAAACACGTAACCAATTGCACAAGAGCAAGCGAAAGTATTCAGCATGTTATCGCGATTACACTAGAATTGAGAAAAGTTATCACAGTTTGTTGATGCAGCCTGAAGCAGCTAATGAAATTCCTCCGGTATTGAATCCAGCGATAACAGCTGATGATATCAATGAGCGGTTGCAGGAAGAATTTACCCAGCAAATAGAGGAAAACAAAAAGCTGAAACAGCAGAATAACCTATTAAAGAAAATGTTGTCAGAAGCAAAAAAAGCATCTGTATCTTCAGATAAAGACAGCAATGGGGCAGTTAATCTGTCTTCCAAAACAGTACCTGTGACAGAGGGTGAGTCGTTGTTACTGCAGATTGAAGAGCTAAGAAATACTGTGCATCGGCTGGAACAGAACAAAACCTCGCAGCAGAAAAAAGCGAAAAAATATGTTGATGAAAACAGCAAACTCAGACAATTAATTCAGGAATTGGCTAAACAGGCAATGGATGAGCAAGCCCAAGGCCGCGCTCTCTCCAGTTTTGAATTTAATACCGGCTTTGCTAGCAGTGATAACGCCTATGATGCAGATTCCAGGATGGCAGGGACAGGGCTGGAACAAAATGAAAACACTGACTCAGTATTAAGGGAAATATCTGGAAACAGTATTGAATCTACTGAGATAAATCAGAACCAGGAAACTAAAGGCGTTCGTAGGTTTATTCAACGCCTGAAAAAACTGCTTGGTACACAGGGAGGCAAGAAAGCCCGGGTTATTACCTGGACAGGTTGTCTCAGCGCGATACTATTGATGGCGTTGATTATTTCTATGCTACTAAATACAAAAGAAGGACATCTGCTACTCAAGCAAATTGGCTTCTAAGTCTCTAAAGCAGGCAGCTCTTCCTGTTAATAGTAGATGTTAACGGAAGAATTGCCCTAGCTGAAGATACAGACTACTTAATTTTTGCTTCTTTGTAGATAACATGCTTGCGTATTGTGGGATCAAATTTTTTGATTTCCATTTTTTGCGGCATGGTTTTTTTGTTTTTAGTCGTTGTATAGAAGTGCCCTGTACCTGCGCTGGAAACAAGCCGTATTTTATCTCGCATCTGCTATCTCCTGTTTAGACTTTTTCGCCTCGAGAGCGTAAATCAGTCAGTACGCTATCAATCCCAAGTTTATCGATAATTCTCAAACCCTTATTTGAAACTTTAAGCCTGACCCAGCGATTCTCGCTTTCCACCCAGAAGCGACGAGAGTGCAAGTTCGGCAAAAATCTGCGCTTGATTTTATTATGAGCATGGGAAACATTATTTCCAGAAACTGGTCTTTTTCCTGTAACCTGACAAACCTTGGACATGGCAATTCTCTATTCAAATTCTTATAAAAAGTTAGCAGGGTATTATCGTTGAAATTACGATTGAAGTAAATAGCAAGATCACATCCTGCATCAATATCCCGGGAAAATCCAAATTAATTGGCGGAGAGAGAGGGATTCGAACCCTCGATACGTTGCCGTATACACACTTTCCAGGCGTGCGCCTTCGACCACTCGGCCATCTCTCCGGTAAAATAACTGTTTCTTGACAACAACGCATACCCGGCACTGCCGTGACTCTTATCCTTAGGAAGTATACTTCAGTCCAGTTAATTTCGCACATAAATCGGAACACTGATGGAGAAGAAAACCAGAGTGGATGTAAACCATAGTTCAAGAGGCTGTTTCCACGACCCAGGATACCAAGGTTAAGCTGCACATCACAGGTCGCTGCTCAATTCAGGCTCTTTTCCAAGATATTGTCGAGGTGATGATACAGTGATAATACTCAAACTGTATCGATTCTGATTAAATTGCAAGTGGACTGACTGCAGCAACATTAGTATTGTAACAACCGGGTTCAGGAAATATAAAGGTCAATACATAGTGACCCTGTCT
>DRLZ01000231.1 GCA_011322755.1 Crenotrichaceae bacterium | reverse complement strand
CGCCAGTTCGTTCCTTGCGATAACGGGCAATAAAAGGTACTGTCGCACCTTCATCGAGTAAATTGACAGTATTGCTGACTTGTTTAACGTCAACAGTGAGTTCTTGTGCAATCTGGGCAATAATATCCATTGGCTATGTTCATGATATGAAAACAGGAGACCGGTAATGGTACGTTCAGCGCAACCAAATAACCAGTATAAATATGTGTTTTTTTTAATCGGATTGGTCATCTCTGGATGGTTGATTTATCTGCTCAGCCCAATACTTTCTCCATTTTTATTCAGCGCCTTGCTTGCTTATCTCTTTGATCCACTGGCTGACCAGCTGGAAGAGCGAAAATTAACCCGAACCTTATCAGTCATTGTTGTGTTTGCCACAATTATGCTACTTGTCACCAGTGTATTGCTTTGGTTACTACCTGCACTGGAACAGGAAATCAGCAAGCTGTTAAAAAACCTGCCGAGTTACATCGTAACCATCCGTAACTGGATAATGCCCTGGTTACAGGAACACTTCGGTATACAGGCAGACGCTCTGGACACCAGCCAGTTAATTGAAATTCTGAAACAACACTGGAAACAAGCCGGCGGGTTCGCCTCGTCATTGATTGCATCAGTCTCCAAATCAGGGCTTGCAATCGCATCCGGTTTTATGAATGTGCTGATTATTCCAGTGGTTACATTTTACCTGCTGCGAGACTGGGACATTCTTGTTGCTGAAATTAAGCATTTGTTGCCACGAACAAAACTGTCAACCATTTCCCGTCTAGCCAAAGAAGCTGATCAGGTACTTGGTGCATTTTTACGTGGACAGTTTTCAGTAATGATCGCTCTCGGTTTTGTGTATAGTTTAGGCTTAACACTGGTCGGTGTCGATTATGCTTTTTTGATCGGTATGATATCCGGACTTGTCAGCTTTATCCCGTATCTAGGCTCAACTATAGGGCTGGTTCTCGCTTCACTTGCAGCCGCCGTACAATACCAGGATTGGTCGCACGTATTATTTGCTGCTGGAGTTTTCGGTTTCGGGCAAATGCTGGAAGGCTTTGTACTGACACCGTTGCTGGTGGGGAATAAAGTCGGGCTGCATCCAGTCACAGTCATCTTCGCGATTATGGCAGGAGGACAATTATTCGGTTTTACTGGCGTCTTGCTTGCATTGCCCGTAGCAGCGGTATTGATGGTGGTTGTCAGACATGCGCATGAACTCTATAAGGCGAGTGAGTTTTACAATTAATATATCCTGAATCAGTGATATGACTACGCCACAAGCGCTTGATTCTACAAGCGATTAAAAAATATACACTTAACCGATGAGCAAAGCTAAGATTTTCTAAACAACCCTCGTCTATAAGACGAGGGGTTTCAACCATCTCCGATAGGGATACTAATATTAATGCTTACCAGTCATACCATAACCCGATTGTCGCTACATGTACCTATTTGAACCATGTATTGACAATCATGCCTGATGGTCGTTGCCAAATTTGCTGCGCACCGGATTTTACCAACGAACAAACTCCTGAGCTAGGGAATGTCAGGACTAACACTATAAAAGATATCTGGCAGAGTCAGCTCTATGAGCAAGTACGCAGAAACAACTCACAGGGAAAACCAGTTATTTCCAGTTGCCAGACATGTAATGTTGATCACATCGATTTTACAAGTGATCAGTTAATCAAGGCGAAACAGCGGCAAATATTCAGTTGCGAACGGCTGACTCATTGATCGACTCAGTCATTTCATCTGAATAATCCATACTTCCTGAAATTTTGATTGGGCAAGCAAAGATACTATGCTTGCTATAATTTACTTGTCTGCAATGATATGTTTTTTAACCGTTCTACGATCCAGGCCGCTGATGCGGGCGACTTTTTCATAAGTTTCGTAACGCTGGTAAAGTTGCTTGCAGTAATTTTGCAGTAATTGCCTGGCATCCGGTTCCCTGCCCTGCGTCAATATCATTTCGACTGAAGTTGGTTCAAGCGCCGAGTGATTAACAGGCTGATATTTTCCAGTCAGGCAGATACCTCTAACGCACTGTTCAAGCTCCCTGACATTACCCGGCCAGTGGTAGTTTTGTGCGATATTGCGGTGAATCAATTGTTCCACTTTTGAAACAAGCGTCTGATCATGCACTCCGATGGTGCGCTGTAAAATACTATTGATCAATAACTGCATTTCCTCATGAGGCTTTTCAACCAACCGCTGCTGTAGATTCGGCAAAGTAATCACGTCCGAACAGAGTCGATAGTAGAAATCTTCCCGGAACCTGCCATCTTTCAATAACTGCTCAATATTCTGGTTGGTTGCTGCAATCACCCGCCCCTGAAACTGCTGTTTTTCTGCGCTACCAACAGGTGTAAATACACGATCTTGTAGTACATTAAGCAGCTTGACCTGAATTGTGTCATCAATTTCACCGACTTCATCAATAAACACCGCGCCATGTGCACTACAGCGTGCAAACACACCTTCCCTGTTTTCAATTGCACCTGTAAATGCGCCTTTTTTATGCCCAAACAATTCCGCTTCGAGCAAGCCAGATGGATACTGTGACAGGTTAATCGATTGAAATGAGCGAGTAACGCTTTCCGCATAGCGTTGTTTTTTAATATCGAACGGAATGTAGTTAGAGCGACCAATCGCTTGTGCGATCCGGGTTTTACCGGTCCCAGTTGCACCCAGTAACAAGGTTGAGAACTCTTCCATGTGTTCACAAAAATAATCCAGATACCAGTGTGAATCAACAGTAAATAAATTATTCCACAAATGCATGCGCAACTGCTGCATGCATGGGCTTACACCAAGAATATCCCGACTGATAAAGTAATGGGCGCGACGGATTTGATAGAACAGGCTGATGTATTTAAGTACCCGTTGCTGATCAATTCCATGTGTATTCAAATCAGTTAACAACTGTTTTGCAAACGGCAGAGCAATTGGATTATCCCCTGCCTCGATCTGAGCTTCGATAAAATCATCAAACCGAGCGTGATACGTGAGGTACGTACTATAAAGCCTGGCTTGCTCCAGTAAGCGCGCATCATCAATTGTCAGCTCCTGCACTGTCACCAGATTATCCAGTCTGCTATTGAGTTTAGCCAGAATTGCCTGATTCAATGCGATCTCACTTGTTGGTCTGGTGCTGGTTTCAGCGAGCGCTTGTTTCGTCTTTAAATAATCCTCTCCGAACGGATTGCTGAATGCAGCGGTATTGATGCTTCTAAAAAAATTACCCTGTTCGTCGCTCAATCCACTGTGCGTCATTGTGTTGACCTATTAATAAAAATATACATTTTAAGTATGTCATGTACTCATTTTTTGTCTATCTATTGTTTACTTATCAATAAGCCAACCTCATATTTACAAGTTAACCATATGATAAATATGAATTTATAAATGTTATTAAAAACTGGCATGATCACTGCATTTACTCAATTGAAAGTTAGATTTTAATCATTTCATTCAACTGGAGAACACTTATGAATACAGTAAAACGCCTTTTTATTTCAATTAAGCAGCAAATCGAAAATGTCGCCGAAGATTTTGAAGATCATCAAGCGTTTATCAACGCGGCAATCACAGAACTGAATGAAGTCGGTGCGAATACACAGATACAACTGAATAAAATCCGCAACGATATCGTCAGATATGAAAAAAGCATCAAGGATAATCAAAATGAAAGCGAGCGCTGGGCTCAACGAGCTAGAAAAATCCATACTGTCGATGAGGCAAAAGCACTGGATTGCATGAAGCGCATCAACAGTATAAAAAGCCAGTCACAACAGCTCACTGAACAAATCGATCACTGTATTGAAACAGAGCGCCAACTACTCAAGGATCTGGATGCAATTAATAGCAAACGCAGCGAGCTTAAAATCAGAAAAGATAATTTAAGCTCACGTGAAAACAGAACAGTAACAGACCAGATTCTGGTTGACTCGCAACACGGCGTCGTTACTCAAGCTGACAAGATTCTTGATCGCTGGGAAAACCGGGTTGTCAGCAAAGAGTACAAAACACACCATATTGAGCAAACACAGCATCAAGCCACCACCGATCCACTTGAACAAGAATTTGAGCAACAAGAAGAAACCCAGCAGCTGAAACAGATGCTGGATCGGCTCACCAAACAGGATAACCCATCTGATCAAACCGACATCGATTGATCACAGCGAAGATTGACAGAACATAGAGCAAGGAGAAAAACCATGGAAAATTCAATACATCAACCAGCACAACCCGAACGTCGCAATCTCGCCAGTACCTTTTTGCGTTTAAGCGGCGCACTGATACTGGTGATTGCTGCACTACACTACATGATTCAAGGCTTGAACATCACTTCTGAAAGTTTACGCTTCTGGGTAATGCCCGGGTTCATCAGCTTTCTTGCAGTCTGCGGTCTACTCTGCGGCTACTGGCTGAAAGATGCGAAAAATGCGCGTATTTTTTTCGGACTTGGTACTGCTTTCGTTGCCGCGCAATTGTCCCAGGTTGCAGCAATGGGACGCGCTTTGCTGATTAAAGGACAATCAGGCGAGATTCTGCTGGATATGTGGTGGGATCTGGATCATCTGTCTCCATTAATATTCGGATCCAATGTTATCGTCAGTGTGTTACTGGCAATACCCGTTGCGTACGCAGGATTCACCATGCTGGCACGGCAACACCGTACAAGTTTATTGCTGGGTTTTTTAATGGCAAATGTGGCGATGGTCTTACCTGTTCGTGAACCAATGTTTGTCACTACGGTGATCATTCTTGGATTTTTTGTATTACGTTATCGTGACATGCGTTTGTATCAACCCGATCGTACATTGCGATCAGTCAGCGGGTTCTCGGCGCGATTGCTGGTGTGGGTGCCGTTATTTATCATTATTGGTCGTAGTGTATTTTATCCGCTATCTGATATTCAATATGCAGTCATGATGTCGCTTATTTCCTGGGTGATGATCAAGGAAATTCCGCGGGTGACTGGAAAAGCAGAATTTGTTCCGCTATTACAGTATTTCGGTATGACATTGGCAATAATGGCATGGTTTATCGGTGCAGATAATATTATCCAGAGCGTTTCATCTTCTATTGAAATTTATGCCAGCGCATTTCCTATCGTTGTCTTTCTGTTCATCACATCATTTCATATCCAGGATGACAGTCCGGCGACCCGTTTTGTTGCTGCCATGATTGCAATGCTTACAGTACTGTGCATGTTACTCGACAAACACAGCTATATCACGGCCTTGGTGAGCATGGGAACAGGCATCGGCTTAAGTGTTGCAGGTTTGTATCTACATGAAAAACTGGTGATCAGCTGCGGTGCAATCAGCCTGATCGGCGGCTTGATTTATTATATGGGATTCTTGCTGGATATGTACCATGCAATGCCGTGGTTAAGCGCCGGCTTGCTGGGCGTCGCTGCGTTATTACTCGCATCCTGGATTGACAAACAACAGGGATCTGTAAAAGGTAATCTGGGAATCGCCTGGAATGCCTTCAAAAACTGGTAATCTCAGACTGATATCTACCCAGAGCCAAAAAACAAGACCCTGTTCCAATGCCAACTTCAGCAATCGGCATTGGAACAGGGTCTTGCCCTTTGTGTTTGGTTTTGCGTGAATACCGTGTTTTATCAGCAAATACAGCGCTTCTATTAAAACGATGCGCGTGTTTGGCAACCGGATTGCGAGACGGCGGCTTGTTGCCAGCCGATTTCTTTTTGCTCATAGTCATACCTCCTGATTTCGTCTTTGCCATTATACAGGCAGTACTCTGAACTTGCGCTATACAGTTGCAAAAGTCAAACTTGAATCGTGATTTGTAATCCAGGCAAAGCGATGTAACGGCTGAATCAAGCACAGGCTAGGAGTATAACCTACCCTGTGAGTAGAGCTGTTGCAATGGTTAATTTAACAGGCAATGGGGATTAATAATGCCCTCGGTGTCAAAGCAATATCCAGGCAAATCGCTGCCCTTCCCCTCAAAATCATCAATAAAAATGCCGCCTATCAAAGATGTTTCTATCTTGATGGGGTTAGGCGAGAGTTTTAATCGAGTGATTGTTGAGCCTCTTAATATGACGGGATTCAGAGGATCTCCGGAAAAAGCGCTAAGCGTCCCATCAATAACCGATTTGGTGGCTCCTCTTGTTTCAAGTGCATCGCCCAGTACATGTGAGTTTTGAAGAAAAACACTGTGCCCGAATGCGCTCCCTATTGTGGAAAAAAGTACAGGAGTTGTTCCGCGCCTGCCACGTTCTCCGATCGTGGCGACTTTGTTATCAACGGTGACATGCCTCAGAAGCACAAAGGATTGATCATTTGTGACCGAGCCCAGCGTGGCATTAATGATACGCGCATCATCAAAACGTAGGCGTTGAGCAGGATAGGTGACTGGATCACTTTTGCTTGTAAAGCTTTCGATTCTTGCGCCATTGCCATAAATTTTAACATTTGCAAAATTTCCTCTTGGTTCAATGCGGCTCAAAGCTGGTAGCTGAGACGGAAAACGCACATGATCAACAGCTGGATGGACGCTGCCACTTTTCAGAACAATGAGTGCATCATGCGGGTCTGTAGAGACGCAACTACCAACTTGCTTGTCAAGCGTGAATGCATCCAGCGCTTGTTGCAGTGTACATGTGGAGCCATCCACTTTGATGATATTACGGTCTCCCGATTCGGTTGAGAGGTTAATCCCTGTTATTTTACTATTTGGATCGCTAATACGGACTATTGTCGTGCCACCCTCACAATCGACACAGACTATATATTGACCTGTTGGCAAATCCGTAAATTCATAGAAACCATCTGAATCGGAGGCCGCATGACGAATAAATTGACCAATTTTCTCGGCAGCGTATGCAGTAAGCGTTACTACAGTAGCAACGCGTTCATCGTCGTCAAAAAAACCATTGTTATTGCGGTCGTTTCCGACAAAACCGCTAATTGTGGCACCGCTTAGAGTTCCGTCACCAGCCAGCCCCATATCAAAGACAGCGCCTTGCTGGTCTGAAATGGCAATCTCTTCCAGAACGCAGCCACTGTGAAAAAAATCACTGTCAATTGTGTCATCATCGCCAACATCACGTTGCGTTATAAATAATTTGAGCTTGCGATAAACCTGACTAACACAAAGATTGTAGGTCCCAACAGCAAGATTATTAAACTGGTAACGCCCGTTACTGCTTTCATTCAGAGGAAAAAATGCAACGGAGTTATAATCGGCATCATAAAGCTCAACAATCACAGGGCCTAAATCGGGGATTGTTTGTGCAAAGCCGATTTCACCCACGCTTTGCAAACCATCTCCATTGCTGTCTAGCCAGACAAATCCGCTAATCGTATTGCCCATTCCTGAATTGACTGGATTGGTCGGTTCGACAGGATCCACCGGGTCAGGATCATCAGGTTGTATTGGCATAAAACCCCCAGTTAGCCCAAGATCACGACTAACAACTTGTCCACCGGAAACAACAATACCATATGAACAAGGTGTAGAATCAAAATCACTGTCAATGCTGTCGTCACCTGCATCTTGAGTCGTCGCACTCAAATCCAGCTCAAGAAATTCTCGACTGACACACAAATAATATTCACCATCAGCAACATTTTCAAAAGAGTAAACACCATGACTGCTTTCATCAAGAGAGGAAAATTCAAGCAGTTCTGTACTGTCGGCGGGATAGAGCGCAATATTTGGCGCGCCAAAACCGGGCACTGTTTGCGCGAAGCCAGCTTCACCCGCATCCTGCAGACCGTTACCATTGTCATCTAACCAGACAAAGCCGCTGACTGTATTATTGTTATCAGTCTGATCAAATATCTTGAAGCATGGATTATTTTTGTGGATTTCCTCAAGGCTTCCGAAGGGTTTTGTGAGTCTCCTTTTTTCTACATGAGAACCGCATAATGTTGAATTGGATACAAAAATTAGCCCTCCGTCTTCGCCATTTGCACTGATATTTTCGTTGACAGTCACATTGGAAACTCTGAGCATACCGCTAGATGCAAAAATGTTGTTTACAACAAGATTTTTAATGTTCACAAATGGCTCATTTTTACCAATGCTTGATCCAACTGAAATGGTATCGACAAAAGCCTCTCCGTCAATTGAAATAAACACCCTGGAACGGCCACTCAGATCATCAGGCGCAGGGCCAATGCCATACCGACCAGGATGAGAGCTGCCATGTTCCAATAGAATTTGAATGCGCTCAGTTTTATTGGTTGCGGGACATCCTCCACGAGGTGCGCTGAATCTTGCTGCATCAAGTGCGTTTTGTAATGCACAAGAGCCTTCGACTCTGATTAGGTTGACTGTATTTGCCACCAGCCCTAAGTCTGTAACAATTGTTTGTTCAGCATTAACTGTGAATATATCGGTACAGGCGGATGCATTAAAATCATTATCAAAATCATCGTTACTCCCAGCATCTTTCAAGGTAATGCCCGTAATCCCGCGGCTCAAATAATCTTCACGGGCGCAAACAAAATATTCACCGGCAGGAAGATTTTCAAACAGATAATTACTTTCGGATGTTGTCGCATCAGATACGGTAGATAATGATGTCTTAACAGGTGTTTCATCTCTGAGGCGGTAGAGTTCCATCGTGACTTGATCGATAGAGTAGTCGCCTCTCGTTTTGATTGGTATCTCACTGTAATCCGGGTTAAGAAAATGCGCTCGCCTCCCGTCACCATCACGATCCAGCCATACCAGCCCTTTGATAATTCCTGTTCCGGCCTCAACTCGCTCGGTTTGATCAACAGGTACTGCTGGATCTGATCCACCTATCAAGTCAGGTTTCAGTCCAAGATCACGTATTACAACCTCTCCACCCGAAACAACAATTGCATATGAGCAAGGTGAAAAATCAAAATCACTGTCAATCGAATCATCACCAGCATCCTGAGCCGTGACACTGAGACCCAGCTCAAGGAATTCATTACTCACACACAGATAATACTCGCCATCGGCAACACCATCAAAACTGTAACGACCCTTGCTATTTTCATCCAGTGCAGAAACATCGATTAACTGATTAATGTCAGCAGGATATAACGCAATATTCGCCGCGCCAAAACCAGGTACTGTTTGAGCAAAGCCTTGTTCGCCAGCATCCAGCAACCCGTTACCGTTGTTGTCCTGCCAGACAAAACCACTAATCTGTGCAGCGACAAGTGGATTGGAAGTTTCAATGACACTGACGGCCAGAATAATAATCATTCTGCTGATTAAGCGCTGCCTACTCCTGTTTCTTTGTTTCATTTACTTATCTTTATGTTTAAACCGGTCACGGTTTTATTTGCTGCAATCAGTCCATAAATGTAGCTCGCACGCTCATGACGAGACAATAGTAATTGCACAAAAACTAATGAAAATATGACCTTGCAAGCTATCCTTGGATAGTGAAACGTAATTTCTATGTAAGGTAATCTAAAGCCAATGAACATTATATGAACAATTATTCTATGGATGCCCCACTAGAGTACACCGTTTACTTTCTGAATACCGCATCGTTGCTTTAATATCATCAAGGCCACGTTGCACTCGCAAAGATTCTTCATCGTAATAAGCTTGGCTGCTTCAAAACTATCCTTAATTTCAGAAACACCTGCATAGCTATGCAGTTCGGCCTTAATCAGCTCGACACTTTTCTAGCAGTTGCTGAAAATCGCATGTGAACACTCAATAATGATGTCGCCACTGAGATAATAACTTCCCCATAGGGGGCTGTCCTAGAATAGAAGCCGTAGCAAGAAAAGGTTGATTAGAGCCCAATTTTTACATTATTTGAGGCGAATAGTTGCGCAATTTAACAAAAATAATTGAGAAAGTTGACCAAATACAGATTTTCCGCAGTAGGTTCTCTATTCTCGAACAGCCTCCTAGGTAACCCTTCTCGCTTAACACTCGACATTCTCGTACTTTGAAAACAGGGTATTTGTAAGGCCGCTTCATTTATGCTTTACGCCCCATGGATGGACAATAAAACTCGAGAGATTCAACACCAACCAACATCACTTGATGTCAAATCAAACTTGTACAGAGAAAAATATGCAACAAGTTGTACATCACAGAATGAAAAAAGTCAGCGGATTAACAGGACATTGATATTCATCAAAACAGAGATGGATACATGTTTACAATGAGTTCTCTCTGGGAATCTATGATTTGTTGATTTCAGTTTCAGCTTCCAGCCAGCCAGTGAGTTAATTTCCGGGAGAAAACGCGCTGCTGGGCTTTATAATACGCCGCTTCAGCGATCATTAACTGAATGGCGCGTTCGACAAGACAAGCTGGCGCCAGAGATGCTAACCTGCCAGACAAGGCATCTGGTGTAATGCCAAATTTCAGCAGACTCCAGAAGCTGGGTGAACTCTGCACCTTATACACCAATTCCTGCGGGTTCACACGTGAGTAATGTGCCAAACAGCCGGTCCCAAATTGAGAGCACAGCACCATAGTTGCGATCATGTTCATTTCGTTCTGTTGTAATGATGAACTCGATGAAGTGTAGGGACGATAATCAATCGGCTTAACAGCTTTTCACCATGAAAAGCTACGTTAGTATGATGAAACATGATAAAAAGCGTTGTCACCACTTCGATAGTCAGTGATGTGCTCTTATCGATACCCAGACAAATAATCGCGAACATCTTGACTAACGTATACATTGCGATTTCAACAATATGAAGTCGAAATGCAGTGGACACATTCAAAAACTGATTGCTGTGATGAACTTTATTAAACATCCATAGAAAATCAAATTTATGACAGGCCATGTGCCAGAGATAAGCAATCAGATCAAGCAAGATAAATAAAAGCAATAAATAACCAACGGGATTCCGCAGATGATTCAATAATCCCTGGTTTGAAAAATTATCCGCAACGACAAAAAGCGTAGAAATTGACAGAATTGACAAAACAACATTGTTAAACAGAAACAAGCAAAAATTAGTATAGACAGACCGTACCTTTATTCTGAATAACCATCGATACCTGGGAAACTTTGTTTCCAACCAGAACAATGCGCAAAAAATTATCAGAAGCATACTCACTGTCAATACTCCGAGCTTTATCTCAGGCAATACCCAAAAACGATTAAACAGTAGAATCAACAAATTCAGTTTTGAATAAGGAATGTTTCTACCATGCCTACTCCATAATACTGTTT
>DRLZ01000230.1 GCA_011322755.1 Crenotrichaceae bacterium | reverse complement strand
CCCAGACCCTGCGACGTTTGCTGTCTGACAGTTCATATTTAACTACTGCGACGAGTAACAGAAAGCCGGCAAACAATGCCCACCAGTAAGATTTGAGAAACTCGGCTGCTCCAACCACAACTTGGGTTGGTATCGGTAATTCCTTTCCGGAATTTTCAAACATTTCGGTAAACTGAGGAACCACGAAGGTGAGTAACAAAAAAACAGATGCAAACGAAATAACCATCAAGATCACTGGATAAATCATCGCTGTACTGACAGTATCCCGTAATTCCTTGGATTGCTCCAGATAATCAGCAAGTCGCTCAAGCACATTTTCGAGACTGCCACCGGCTTCACCGGCACGAATCATGTTCAGGTAAAAACGCGAAAAAACCTTGTTTTGAGCATCCAATGCATCCGATAAAGGTGCACCACTTTTAACTTTTTCCAGTATGTTTTCGGTCATCTGGTTAATTGGCGAGCCATCTTCGGTTAAATTAATAAGCACAGACAGGGAACGATCCAGCGGCAAGCCGGCACTGAGTAGGGTGGCGAGTTCACGAGTGAAGATGCCAATATCTTTTTGGCTGACTTTCAGGCCGCTTGCTGTACTGGGAAACAGCAAACCGAGGAAAGTATCTTTTGACTCGCTGACATTAAGCGGTATCACACCTTCATTCTGTAAGGCAATAATCAGCAAGGATTCATTTTCGGCATCGCGTGTTTCCTGGACGACTTCACCTTCGCGGATGAATTTACATTGATATGTCGGCATAATCAGGAATCTGTTGTGACACGCATGATTTCTTCAACAGTGGTATCGCCTTCGATGGCTTTTTGCAGGCCATCATCCATCATTGATATCATGCCTTCTTTTAATGCTTGTGTTTCTATCTCGCGTGCCTGAGCGTGAGTCATCACTAATCGCCTTAATTCTTCTGACATCGTCAGGAATTCGACGATTGATAATCGACCGCGATAACCAATGTCATTACATTGATCACAGCCAACTGGTTTGTACAAAGTAACTTTATCCCCGGAAACAAAGCGTTTCAGTTGCATTTCCTCGACCAGTTCCGGCATCGCTGTAAACGCTTCACGACAATGAGGGCACAAACGTCGTACCAAGCGCTGGGCAAGAATGCCATTGACAGTGGAAACCAGCAGATAATCTTCCAGTCCCATATCCATTAAGCGGGTAATTCCGCCAGCAGCATCATTGGTGTGAAGCGTTGACATCACCAGATGGCCTGTTAACGCTGACTGCACAGCAATTCGTGCTGTTTCCAGATCACGCATTTCACCAATCATAATGACATCAGGATCTTGTCTGACGATAGATCGCAATGCTCCGGCAAACGTCAAGCCGATTTGTGATTTCACCTGAATCTGGTTAACCCCCGGGAGTTGGTACTCCACAGGATCTTCGACTGTAATAATCTTGCGTTCTGGTGAATTGAGCTTGTTTAATCCGGTATACAGTGTAGTACTTTTACCGCTACCTGTTGGGCCAGTAATTAACACGATCCCATGGGGTATCTCAAGCACTTCAGTAAACTGTTGAAGCGGTTTGCCGCGAAATCCGAGTGATTCAAAATCAAGCACGACATTATCTTTATCCAGTAGTCGTATAACAACGCTTTCGCCATGCATGGTGGGGACAGTGGATACGCGTAACTCCAGTTCTTTGCCAACAATCTGGGCTTTGATGCGGCCATCCTGGGGTAGACGCCGCTCCGCAATATTGAGGTTGGCCATGATCTTGATGCGTGAAATAACGGCTGCTGTCGAACGAACCGGCGGCGCTTCAACTTCACGTAACACACCGTCAATTCTAAAACGAACTTTTAGTTGATTTTCAAACGGCTCGACATGAATATCTGATGCTCTGGATTCAACAGCGCGCTGCATAATCAGACTGACCATACGAATCACAGGCGCTTCACTTGCCAGATCTTTTAGATGTTCAACATCATCCTCATCATAGTCACCTTCACCCTCAAACGTATCAACCAATTGACCCATTTGCGACTTGCCACTGCCGAGTTGTTTTTCCACGGCATTTTCAATGTCAGTTGCCAGGCCAACGCTTAACAAGACAGGTTTCGCACAGGCAAGACGCAAAGCGCTAATCACGTAATAATCCAGCGGATCTGCAATTGCGACACTTGCTTTCTCATCATCGTTGGCAAGTCCGACAACACCGTGAGTTTTCATGAAACGCGGTGATATTGAATCTTCCAGTGGTGGAATATCAGGGTAATCAGCTTTTTCAACCAAAGGTAATCCACTCACTTCAGCTAGTGCATCAGTCACATCCCGCTCAGCGACCATGCCTAATTTAAGCAGAAGAGCTGGTAGTTTATCCTGTTGAGACTGCACTGCCAGACGCTGAGCTTTGCGTAGCTCAGCCTTGCCTAATTTACCTTTTTCGACAAGTAGATTTGCAAAGATATTGTATGGATCATCTGTTTCAGTTAGTTCGCTCAATTCTGACTCGAATTGTGTCAAATCCATTTCTGGTACTGCTGATCCGATGGTATTCAACGCTGGCACTCGCTTTTAGTGATCATTAAGGCATTACTTAACATGGCTGACACCTTGGTTAGAGACCAGGAATGTTGATGAGTAATGAAATCTCTATTTTACAATATGTTATGTTATTTTGATAACAATTATCCTGAATAATTGTTTGTACAGTGAATTTAGGACTTTATCGAGGGTGACAAGTTCATGTATTGTCATTCAATTCGTGATCGGTTGTTACTTTTTTTTGTGACGTGAAAAACCAGGAAAACAGTAATCCAATTTCAAACAAAAGCCAGATCGGGATAGCCAGCAAGGTTTGAGAAATAACATCTGGCGGGGTTAAAAACATGCCGATAACAAACGCAGCGACAATCACATACGAACGCATTTTTGATAATTCACGACGACTGATCATTCCTGTTGAAATAACAACAATGGTTGCAATCGGCACTTGAAAGGCAATTCCAAATGCAAAAAAAATGGTGAGTACAAAATCAAGGTAAGCTGATATATCGGGAATAACAGCCACACCATTTGGCGCTGCAGCCGAAAGAAACGTAAACACCAGCGGAAAGACAACATAATAGGCAAATGCTACCCCTGCGTAGAACAAAAATATACTGAACACAAGCAATGGCAGCGCCATGCGTTTTTCGTGTTTGTATAACCCAGGTGCAACAAACGCCCAAAGTTGGTAGAGCACAACCGGCATCGAGATGAAGATAGCCGCCACAAGTGTGAGTTTAAATGGTGTAAGAAACGGAGATGTTACTCCTGTTGCCACCATGGTACTGGTTTCCGGAAGATGTGCGACCAATGGCTTGGAGATCAGGTTATAAATCTGGTTTGAATACGACGCCAGGCCGCCAAACACCAGCAATACGAATACAACTGCTTTTAATAAACGACTCCGCAGCTCTATCAGGTGAGACAAGAGCGATTGTTCGTCATCTGTATGTGATCTGGATGAATGCTTATTTGCCATTTAAAGAAGCATCAGAATCTGCGTTTATCTGTGGATCATGGCGTTGATTGCCAACATCGTTGATTTCACGTCCAATTGAATTTAATTCCGAGCGTGTATCAGTAATGAGTTGTTTCACTTCATCGACCGATGCGATGTCACTGTCGTCAGGAGTAAAATTATCGCGGTATAACTCTTGTTCCAGCTCTTCCCTGACCGTGAGCGTCATTCCCCTGAGTCGCCCCAGCCACATGCCGGTCGTTCTCATAACATGAGGTAAACGTTCAGGCCCAATCACAACCAGTGCAATCAATGCAACCAATGCAAGCTCCCAAAACCCTAAATCAAACATAAGGTCAGTGTGATTTGCTACTTGTTCAAATGTTCAGTCGAATTGTCAACATCTTGTTGAGCTGAATGTTCAGATTGATCTTCCGAATGTTCAATGCTCTCATTCGCATCCTTTTGTTCCGAATCATTCATTGCAGTCCGGAAACCTTTGATTGCACCACCCAGGTCAGAGCCAAGGTTGCGTAACCGTCGCGTACCAAATAATAGTAAAACAATGACCAGTAAAATGAGTAATTGTGGAATACTGATGCCCATATGCCTATCTCCTAATGATTAAGAGTCCAACTTTGCTTCTCTCAGTCTACCATACACACTGACGTGCTCAGGACTAAATTATTGATAGTATTCTGAAAGCTGTATTACACCAAGAATGGGCAGAGCCTATCGTGTATAGAACGCTGTGCAGGTATTCCCGGTGACGTAGCGTATTTAGAAAACGAGGATACAGTGCGTACCTGCTGTGAATAATGCGCTAAGCTGATCCTGGTAATAATCTAATTTCAACCCGTCGATTTGCCCTGCGTCCTTGCTTCGTATTGTTGCTGGCAATTGGGTGGTTTTGACCGAAACCCTGGGCAAACATCCGATTTGCAGCAACACCTTGGGCATTGAGGTAACGTGCGACAGAATTTGCCCGTTGTTCGCTCAAGCGTTGATTCAAAGCCAAACCACCGGTTGAATCAGTGTGTCCGGAAATTTCGACCATGGTTTTGTTGAATTCATTAATAACGGTGGCAACAGCGTTCAAGACATTGTAAAACTGGTTCTGGATCGTGTATTGACCTGTGTTAAATGTAATATCACCAGGCATGATGAGCCTAATATTATCTCCTTCACGTTGTATCTGAACACCGCTGCGTCGTAATTTTAAGCGTAGTATTTTCTCCTGGCGATCCATGTAATAACCAATTCCGGCACCAGCAGCAGTACCGGCGATTGCGCCTTTCCAGGCGCCACTTCCACCGTCAGCAGCTGCACCAATCGCAGCGCCAGTAGCCGCGCCGATGCCCGCACCAATTGCAGTATTACTGACTTTCTCTTCACCAGTATAGGGGTCGATGGCGCAAGCAGTGATGGATAGTAAAGTACAGCAGAGTATGAATTGTTTTACCATCAGCGTGTCGCTCCTGTGTTTGTGTTAGAGTGTTTGTATGTGCGGGGCTTTGTCAACGTGTACGCAAAAAAGCTCAAGTATGTTCAGGTTCAAGCAGATCAGAGTTTAATTGTAAAGCCACAGAGATCATTTTACTACGCTTCAGTTATGTATCTCAGAAAATTGACATCAGACACACAACACCACGCCTCACTCAGGTCACTCGTTGTTGATGACGGTACACTGAATCAAGCCTTCCAGTGGTTGTGCCGGCAACGCATCAATTATTCACATAACAGCGACATCTGGGATTTCATTCAGAACTGGAAACACCGCAAGGCAGACTTTATTGCACAGGTAATGTCAGGTGACTACCAGTTCAGTCCGCTGCAACGCTATCACATCAATGGTGAAACACTCAGTTGTTGGTCAGCGCAAGATGCCATGTTGCTCAAAGCCATGACATTGGTATTGCAAGACCATCTTGGTCTGCGTCTACCTGCTTGTTGTTTTCATCTGGTGGGAGCTGGCGGTATCAAGCAAGCGCTTAGTCAGGTCAAAACGCAATTGCATCCGGGGTAATGTGTGATGTGAACCGATGTCCAGGTTCAAGGCTGTGATGGTGGATCGGTTTGTTACACAAGTGTTACTTGAAATCGGGATTGCGACCCCATGTAATCCCATCCAGCCAGACCCTGGGTCTGGTGAGCGATTAGAATAAGAATTCAAAGCGTCTTGTTGTTGTGTTTGGTCAACTAGGTCCGACCGATGTCTGACTGCCACGAAATGTATATGTTCTTTCGTTTTGAGCTGTTACTTTGTTATGTGGGGTATTAGTTGTTATTTCCTCTATAACTGGCTTCTCCCATCGTGTTGGTGCGCTTTCAAGTATTTTGTAAAGGTGTTGTTTGGACTTTTTATTTTTGGTAGTTATCTCAGTCATTTCTTTTTCCTTTTGTTGAGGTCGGTGTGTGGCTTGTTCTATTTGGTTAAGTTATAGCTGGCGTGCTTTTATCCAGTGTCCTGCTGGGTTCGGTCAGGATTAACGGGTTGGGTTGAACACCGTCATTTGGACATGTCAGAGACTAAACTTTTTCTTAATTGAAGTCAATTGAGATAATCGTGGATACAGTGCTGTCACATGAAGCTGTCAGTTGTTGTCGACAAATCGTAATGGCTCTGGTGCTAAAGCACAGCGATAGAAAGAGCAGTCTACTAAGCGATGCTGAGGAAGGTAGGATTAATTCTGGCGACTGAAGCCTGGTTTCGACTGAATCGTTATTTTCGGATCACCCGCCATCTGATCATGTCCATTTGGTGGTGATTCCAGAACCAGAGAATGGTCTTGGTGTGATGCGCCCCGGTTTGTATGCTAAATATCAATCGAGATGTAAGGTATTGATGGCAAGAGATTGTTCATTGTTGATCATTTTCTCCCTGTAGTCAGGTGATCTTTGTTGGTGACGGCGTATTTGAGTGACGTTTTCCGGGAGAGTAATGTCCAGATTGCTGTCGATTTCTGTGTCATTCATAAGCTTGTTTTTCCTGAACCTGTGGTTGTTCATGATCACGTTGTAGATTGTCCTCCAGCAATGTGCTCATGGCACGCGCAGACAATGGTTTGCAGAAATAGTAGCCTTGGTAACTGTCACATCCTATATTCTCTAAGTAGAGTCTTTGTGTTTTGTTTTCAACACCTTCAGCAATCACTTCAAGATGTAACCCATGTCCCATTGCAATAATTGCGGGAATAACAGCCATGTCTGCAGACTCGCTGGTTATGGTATCGACAAAGCTTTTATCTATTTTAATGATGTCAACAGGAAATCGATTGATATAGGACAGAGAAGAGTAAACACTGCCAAAATCATCAATAGCCAATTTTACACCCAAAGCTTTAAGGTCTTTTAAAACGCTGATTGCCTGTTCTGCGTCTTTCAAAAACACATTTTCCGTGATTTCCAGTTCCAGACGCTGTGCGTCCAGACCTGTATCTTTCAAGACGCTCGAAATTAAGTCGACAAGACTCTGGCTAAGAATTTGACGAACAGAAAGGTTAACTGATATTTGTAAATCGTGGTGACCAGCCTGAATCCACGATTGGGCTTGCTTGCAAGCAGTCTGAAGAACCCATTTTCCTATGTTAATAATTGAGCCTGTTTCTTCTGCAATATGAATAAATTCAGAAGGTAAAATCAGCTTATCAGGGGATGCATGTAAACGTACCAGCGCCTCGATTCCTGTAATTGCACCTGTATCAATACTAATACGTGGCTGATAGTACAATTCGAGTTGCTTTTGATCGATGGCTTTTTGCACCTGTTTTTCAAGCTTCAGCTTGTTGTCAATATACACACTCATTTCCTGTGTATAAAACTGAATACTCGTGTCTGCCAGCTCTTTGGTACGATACATCGCAGTATCCGCATTTTTTAATAGCGTTTCTGCATCGTTACCATCGTGTGGAAAAACCGTGATTCCGATGCTTACTCTGGACGATACCTCCTGATTTTCGATTGAAATTGGTGTCGCCAGATTTTCAACTATTTTTTCAGCAACAACTGCGGCCTGGTCTTGAGTACTGAGTCCTTCCAGGATAACAACAAATTCATCACCACCAATACGTGCAACTGTATCTTCGCTGCGAATGGTTGCACAAAGACGTTGTGCAACACTTTTCAGCAAGTGATCGCCTGCAGCATGGCCAAGACTGTCATTGATCTGTTTGAAATTGTCCAGATCCATATACAGTACGACAACGAGATTATTCGAGCGAATAGCCTTGTTTATAGCGTGTTCGAGGCGGTCAGAAAGTAAGGTGCGATTTGGCAAACCAGTCAGATTATCATGACTTGCCTTATATGCGAGTTGGCGGCTGAGTTTACTTGCTTGAGTAATATCGCGAATAATAGCAACTGCCCCGGTGATGTTGCCAGTGCGGTCTTTGATCGGCGTTGCGACTTCCTCAATCACTTTTTTGACACCGTCTTTTATCAACCAGACGTTATTTGTTTTAGATTGGTTAGAGCTTTGCAAGCATGCAATGATCGCGCTGCTGGAGTAGACTTCGGTGGTTTTATCAATATGGGGAAATACCTGTTCAACATTCGTATCAATCACTTCAGAAAGTGTCCAACCTGTCATGCGTTCGGCAGCCGGGTTAAGATACTCGATGGATCCATCATTGGATGTGGTAATAATACCTTCTGCCATCGCAGAAAAAGTGATTTGTAAACGCTCTTTTTGCTGAAATAATTCGTCTTCCGCGACTTGTCGCTCAAAAATTTCATTCATCAATTCACGGTTATCAAATCGTAACATCAGGGAACTTGCTATGATACGATGCATTCCTTTTGCAGAAACTGATAATACAGACAGGTAAAACAATGTCATCAGAGACATTGGTATTGAAAAGCTTGTGTTAACAATGAATAATTTAATTGCCAAAGCGATTAATACGGGGAGTGTAAAAACAAAATATGCACTCATACTAGCCGCTAACACAGAAACGGCAGCTGCACTCATTCCTGCCAATACAAAAACCACGAACATTTGATGTTCAAGTGATTGTTCAGGAAATAGATATAAAGCAGAACTAGCCCATACCAATCCAGCGGCGAGTGCTCCTATGATATAAGTTATGTACCAGAATGTGATTGATTGTCTGACAGCGGTTGGGCTGACTGATTTGGCGCGGCGATAAGAAAACACCAGAACAGCTCTAATTATTGTTATCAGGAATAAGGAAAGAAACCAGATAGTCAGTACGTTATGTGAAATAACAGAACGTTGCACATAGGCCAGGATAAAACCATTGACAACTGTAAATAAAAGGCTTAGCGGAGCATAACGATACAAGTAGGCCACTTGTTCTCGAAATACCTGTGAATTTTGTTTTAAATGAGAATCATTACGTTGCATGTTAAGCAGATATCAGTTATGTGTTACCAACGTGTAAAATGATTCGTCATAATATTCAATATAATAATACATATAATAATAGTTCAACAACCTAGCGTTAGCAATGTAAATTCGTTAATGTATAACTGTAGCTTTTGTTTTATTGCATTATTTCACCGCCCATGTTAGGCAATGATAGATGCAAATGGGGCTCTATAACCCATCCTGCAATCACCAGCTGTTCAACTTATATCATTGAGATCGATAGTAAACTTATATAAATCAGTTAATCAACTAAACCATGATGAGATACTCAGAACTAGGCAAGAGTGGCATTACAATCAGCAGTATTTGTTTGGGTACCATGACGTATGGACAGCAAAATACTCAGCAGCAAGCACACGCGCAACTGGATTATGCGATTGATCGTGGTATAAATTTTATTGATACGGCAGAGATGTACTCTATCCCGCCAAAAGCAGAGACTCAAGGGCGAACAGAAGGCTATATTGGCAACTGGTTGTCGGCTTCGGGGAATCGAGATCGGCTGGTACTGGCAACCAAAGCTGCCGGGCCGGCCGAGTGGATGTCGCATTTAAGAGGTGGCCCGCGATTAAATGAGCGACACATTCGCGAAGCATTAGACAATAGCTTACGGCGTCTACACACTGATTATATTGATCTGTATCAGGTTCATTGGCCTGAGCGACAAACCAACTTCTTCGGCAAGCCTGGATATTCACATCAACCTGAAAACGATGGTGTGGATATTGAAGAAACACTGGATGTTCTGAATCAATTGGTGATCGAAGGGAAAATCCGTACAATTGGTGTATCCAACGAAACGCCCTGGGGCGTGATGCGTTATCTTGAACTTGCACAGAAGCATAACTGGTCGCGTATTGTCAGTATTCAGAATCCTTATAATCTTCTCAATCGTTCATTTGAAGTAGGATTGTCTGAAATTTCACATCGGGAAAATGTGGGTCTTTTAGCCTATTCACCATTGGCTTTTGGTACTTTGACAGGTAAATACCTGGATGGAAAATCACCACATAATAGCCGTTTAACCTTATTTCAGGGTTATCAGCGCTATAGCAAGCCACCTGTAGAAACGATTATTCGCCAATATGTAGAATTAGCGCAAGACTATGGATTAAGCCCGGCACAAATGGCGCTTGCCTATGTGAACACACGACCATTTGTTATTGCAAATATTATTGGTGCGACAACGCTTGAGCAACTCAAGGAAAATATTGATAGCATTGAGTTGACACTCGATAAGCGTATTCTCGATGAGATTGAAAAAATACATGCAAGCTGTCCAAATATTGCACCTTGATACACCAACATGCTCTCTGGCAGGAATCAGAATTATTCAAACACAGCGGACAAAACCGAGTATACGTTGGCTTTGATTGTGGATATAATCCAGCCTTTTTATTCATAATTCAGTTGTTTTGTTAAAAGGTGTCCTGTTGATACATGCTTGTTTGATTGTCCTGATCTCTCTGATTTTCTGTAACAGCATCAGTTTTGCAGATCACTCCGATCAGAAACTCCTGTCAGAAGATAAACACTGGGGATCTGCGCTCTCACACCAACATGCTCCTCTTGCTGAAGATCAGCATCAGCAAAACCTGCATCGCGCTGTTGTGCCATCCAATTCAATGACGTTGTCTACGGTGCTGGAACATGCCGTTCAGTACTCTCCAGATTACTCAAGAATTGTTGCGCTACAAAAGGAAAGTATCGCCTTGAAACAGCGTGGCGAAAGTTATCTCGGCAAAACACCAACTCTTTCTGCCTGGTATACAGATGATCAGCCTTTCGGCAACAAAGGCTATCTACAAGCAACCAGCAACCTTCAATTGCCTTTGTGGAACTGGGGACAACGTGAGGCTGGACAACAACTTGGTCGCCTTGCAGAGCAAACTGCCAACGCATACCCTGCTGCATTACTCTGGGAGGTCGCGGGTATTGTCCGTGAGGCACTGTGGAATATCGCTTTGCAGCATGGCCGGCTTGAGAAAGCAGAACAACTCGCGGTTATTGCTAAAAAACGTTTGCACACAATTGAACGCAGGGTGGAAGTTGGTGATTTGGCACGCGCTGATTTGCTGCTTGCTCAGAGTGAATTACTTGCGCATCAATCACGTTTACAACAGGCAGAAGCCAGCTTTGTTGATGCGAACGTACATTATATCCATGTTACCGGACTAACCAATATACCCGTTGACTTTAGTGAACAACAAAGTCAACGAACAACAATCATG
>DRLZ01000229.1 GCA_011322755.1 Crenotrichaceae bacterium | reverse complement strand
CGGCGGCGGTATTGAGTATCTCTCCGGTGTTTGGGATAGTTTTGGTTTGGCTCCAGTCATTAGTGGGATTGGTACGATTGTGAGTGTGTTCCTGATTGGATACCTGGTTGACATACCGCTCAGTTATTATCAGACATTTCATCTGGAACAGCGTTATGGATTTAACCGGAGCACTGTTAAACAATATGTCATTGATCAATTGATGCTGTTGGGGCTTGGGCTGGTGATTGGCGTACCACTGCTCGGACTTATACTATGGGTGATTGAATCGGTTGGTTCGCTGTGGTGGGTGCTTGCCTGGGTGATTGTGATGGGGTTTTCATTACTGATGAGCTGGGCGTATCCAACGTTGATTGCACCTTTATTCAATAAATTTGACCCGCTTGACAATACAACACTTCAAGCGCGCATTAATGAATTACTTGAACGCTGTGGATTTAACAGTAATGGTATTTTTGTAATGGATGGATCGCGTCGATCGGGACATGGCAATGCTTATTTCACCGGAGTGGGGAAAAGCAAGCGCATTGTTTTTTTTGATACCTTGCTGGATTCCTTGAATGATGACGAAATCGAAGCTGTACTTGCTCATGAGCTTGGTCATTTCAAACATAAACATGTTATTAAGATGCTGATTAGCAGCGCCTTCATTAGTCTGCTGGGGTTTGCGATTCTTGGCTGGGTTGCAGACCAGAGCTGGTTTTATCATGGTCTAGGCGTTAGTCAGGAAAGTTATCCGATCGCACTATTGCTATTTATACTGATTTCTCCCGTGTTTACAATATACATGCAGCCTGTCAGCGCCTTTATTCAGCGTAAGTTTGAGTTCCAGGCAGACGATTATGCGGCTTCAGTGACCCAGTCGCAAGCGTTAATTGATGCTTTGGTCAAACTCTATAAGGAAAATGCGAGCACCTTAACGCCTGATCCACTTTACACTGCATTCCATTCCAGTCATCCACCAGCATCGATCCGTATCGCAAACCTGGAAACCAAGACGATTGCTAATCAGTCAATCTAGTGCGAAACTGCCCTGATCAACCTGACCTGCCAGCGGAGGGGTTGCAGGAGGGGCTGGTTATTGGTCACAGGGGTAAGGGGTTGCTGGTAGAAGATAAAAACAACGCTGTATTGCTGTGTCATACACGCCGCCGACTGGGGTTGGTTGCAGTCGGTGACAAGGTGCTCTGGAAGGCTGAAGCAGGAGACACTGCCGTTGTAGAGCAGGTGCTGCCGCGCTTTTCATCACTCGCACGTCCCGGGGCACGAGACAAACATCGCTTGTTTGCCGCCAATATTGATGCGATGTACATCGTTAGCGCGCCAGAACCCGATCCAGATTATCTACTCATCGATCAGTGCATTGTCATGTGTGAACAGAATCATATTACACCGAATCTGATTCTCAACAAGGTTGATATTGCTTCAAAACAACAAATTGATTGTCTGAATCAGTCTTTTCAGACCTATGAAAACATTGGTTATCAGGTATTTAAAACCAGCGCCGTGATCGGTCAGGGAATCAAGTCACTGGAAACAGCACTCAATCATCATATTAATATCTTTACGGGACAATCTGGAGTCGGTAAGTCATCGCTCACATCTGTTTTGTTACCCCAGCGAAAAATTCGCATCGGCGAATTGTCAGAGACCAGCGGTCACGGAAAACACACAACGACTGCTGCAACTTTATATCATCTCCCGACAGGAGGTGATTTAATCGATAGTCCCGGACTTGCCGTGTTTGGTCTCGCGGGAATCTCACAGCAACAACTGGCCTGGGGGTATCGTGAGTTCAGAGAATATATCAAATTGTGTCGTTTTAACGATTGCAAGCATCATCAGGATAAAGGATGCGCTGTGGCGATAGCAGTCGAATCAGGTAAAATTTGCACTCTGCGTTATCAGCGTTATTTGAAACTCAGTAAAAGAATTTACTCAGACTAATTATTTTTTCTTACTTTATAGTATTCCCGATACCATAGAGATGGTTTCATGATCGAGATTCTACTGGGTGCTAACTGCTTGAATCATTGTAATTGGTAGTTTGTCTTCTACCATCTATCAATAGCTTGGGGCTGACTTATGCACATCTCTGATGTGGTTTGTCAACCCAGTAAATTAAAAAAAGACAGATTAAGTGATAAATAAATTACGATTGTAACTAGTTGATATTTAGAATAAAATTATTCTGTTCAAAAAAATTACAATTTATAGAAACCCCATAGTCCATGCAGGATAGCGTCTAATCTACACAATCTATCCACAGAGTTATCCACAGAATCTGTGGAGAAAAATAGACTTGCTTTTTTATTGTTTTCTTGATTGTTTCTCCAGGATTTTTCATTTAATAGACATTATCTAATTATTATTCAGAAAATTAAGGGCCAGTTGCCAGTGTAGAATGTATTCTGGATGTAATTCATTTAATCAAATCAGTAAGGAATTAATCCAGAAAATCCCATAAATGCAACTGACATGAGTCCTGCTGTTATCAAGGCAATTGGTGCGCCTTTAAATGGTTCAGGTACATCTGCAGTTTCCAGTTGTTCTCTCACGCCGGCAAACAGAACTAACACGAGTGCAAATCCGAGTGCGGCTCCAAAACTATATAGAATCGACTGTAACCAGTCATGCTGAGCTTGTGCATTCAACAGAACAACACCGAGTACCGCACAATTAGTGGTAATCAGCGGTAAATAAATACCCAGAGAGCGATGTAACAGAGGACTAGTGTGACGCAACAGAATTTCTGTCAGTTGCACAAAAATTGCGATGATCACGATGAAAACAATTGTTCGCAGGAATTCAAGATCGAAAGGGATCAGTAGAAATTGATTGATAATCGTACTTGATACCGATGCCAGAATCAGAACAAATGTAGTTGCAATACCCATCCCCAAAGCAGCATTGGATTGTCTGGAGACGCCCATAAAAGGGCATAAACCGAGAAATTTCATCAGCACAAAGTTGTTGACCAAAGCTGAACTGATGATAACGAGCAGTGCTTCTTTCATATTCAATCCACGGGTGGTTTATATAAGGATTGCTGATGAATCCATATCAATCGATGTCATTTTTTAACAAGCCCTGCAGGTTTTCGAGCAAAAACTCAGGTAATGCAAAGCTGGCTTTGTGAATAGCTGGGTTATACCAGGAAAATTGCATCCCGCTCTCAGTTACTTTGTGGTCATGAAAATCGGCAACAGGGTGATGTTTTTTTGATGCAAACACAAACGACCACAGGCCGCCTGGATAAGTCAGATTGGTATAATTGTACAGAGAGACCACTGGAAACAGTTCGCCCATTATCTTGAGCAATGATTGTTGTTGTTCGGCTGCATAGAAGGGTGACTCGCCTTGT
>DRLZ01000228.1 GCA_011322755.1 Crenotrichaceae bacterium | reverse complement strand
GGCGGCATTAGCTTATCAACACATGGTCGATCAGCGCCCGGGGCCACAATCCTATAGCCGAGCAGCTCATTTACGCTGGTTATTTGGCGATCTGGATGGCGCAATTGAATTAATGGCACTGGCTGTACAAGCGCATGTTGTAAGTGGATCCGAGTCAACTGCCTGGTTTCAGACACGATTGGCGATGTATCTGTTTCAAGCTGGTCAATTTGATCCTGCTGAGAAAATACTCACCACAACACTTGCAAGACATTCAACATATGCACCTGCTTTACTGGTGCTGGGTCGAATTCATCTTGCGCAAGAAAATCACGCACAGGCTGTAAAAATATTCACAATCGCAGAAACGATCAATCCATTGCCCGAGTATCAATGGTTGCTGATTGAGGCGTTGCTTAATAATGGTCAGACGGAGCTAGCACATGCAGTTGAGCAGCGTTTAAAGCGTACCGCAATAACAGAAGATAAACGCACATATGCGCTGTATCTGGCATCTGTTGCTGGTGACGCAGCGCTTGCCCAACAATTAGCCAAAGCCGAACTGGATGTGCGCCAGGATGTGTTGACCAAAGATGCACTCGCGTGGTCTTTATTCGCAGCGCAGCAAGTTCCAGAAGCATTAATGTCAATCAAACAAGCGCTGAGTACCGGAACCCGGGATGCCCGTCTGTTTTATCATGCGGCCATGATTACCCGGGCTGCCGGGCAGAATCAGCAATCATTGCATTGGTATCAGCAAGCTTTGTTACTTCAACATATGCTTTATCCGTCAGAACGGGAAAACCTGTTTTCAACATTTGTGAAAAATCAGCCACACGTCACTACCGTTTCAACAGAGTGAGTGATACGAGAGATCGACATATATACGGGAGATTAGAATGAAACGACTTGAAAAACAATCCAGATTACTAGCCATTACCGCAGTAATGATGTGTTTGAGCAGTCAAACAGTATCAGCATCCAGCCATATGGATGCGCCACTGATTACTCTGGATGATGCCGCCAATACCACTGATGTTTATGCGTTTGTAACTGAAAGACAAGGTGTACGTTATTTGACAACAGCGTTGTCTGTTTATCCATTTGAAGAACCGGGCATTGGTCCTAACAAATACAATTTTGATGACAATGTGTTGTATCAAATCCACGTTTCAACAGGTGATGATGTTGCCAAAGGCAAAACGACACTCAGCTATCAGTTCAAGTTCAAGACACGGTTTAAAAACAAGGCAAGCATATTGCAGTCCTATCTGGGCATCATCGAGGATGTTGATGATGCCAGCCAGAACCTGACCCAGAGCTACCGGGTGACCAAAGTCGATCGTCGTAAAAACAGGCGAACCCGACTGGATTCTGCAGACCAGATTTTACTGGTTCCACCCAACAACCAAGGTATCGCAACACCGAAATACAATGTTGATAATGACGGTGATAATCCAGCTCGTCCCGGTGTTGATAATGGCGCAGATCTGGATACCTATACAGCGCAGACAGTTTACGATTTGAACAAGGGGTATCGTGTCTTTGCCGGGCAACGCGATGATGGGTTTTATGCTGATATACAAGGTGTGTTTGATTTGCTGGAAATTGAAAGTCCGACATTGGGGCTGGATAGCCCTAACAAGCCGTTTGACAGTCAAGCCGGTTTTAATGTCCATACAATTGTACTGCAAATACCATTACGGGAACTGGGCGGAGACCAACAGATTGTCGGTGTCCATGCAACAACCAGTCGACGTCAATTTCAAATTCTGCGAGGTTTTGGACGTCATAATTTCGGGCGCTGGGTACAAATCAGTCGACAAGGCAATCCATTGTTTAATGAAGCGCTGGTTGCACTTAATGACAAGGATGTCTACAGCCGCACTTCACCCAGAAGAGACACCGTATTATTTAGAAAATATGCTGAAACACCTGAGCTTGCCGGATTACTGAACGCACTCAGAGGCACCAATGCAATTACAACCAATCGTACTGATATAGCGGGAATTTTTATTCCGGATCTAATCAAGGTTGATGTTTCAACGGCACCGGCAAAGCTGGCTGGAGAAACTGACGACACCGGCTTCCATCGGCTTGGGATTTTTGGCGGCGATGTATTGACCAGTCAGATCCAGGCTGGTTTCGGTAATGGTACGGTTCCAGGCGGCTGGCCGAATGGCAGGCGTTTTGGTGATGATGTGGTTGATATTGCTGTGTGCGCGTTATTGAGTGATTTGCGTGATGTCAATGCCTTGTCAATCGCCTGTGATGAAACTGTCGATATCGATGGTGTTGTTGGTAATGACATCAGCTATAACAAAGTCATGCCTTACGCAGCAACTGCGTTGAATGGTCGTAATCACTCACATCACTAGACAGCGAGAGACAGAGGTGGGGTAACACCGCCTCTGTCCGCATCCAGATGAGCAGAAAAACCTGTACTGTTTTGTTGACAGCCTGTCTCTGTGCATTGCTTCAACCGTGTTTTGCACATGACCCGGGATTAAGTTTCCTGAAAGTAGAACTTGACGATCATCGGGTAAAACTGGAGTTTATATTTGCCCGGGCTGATCTTGAATCGCTGATAAAACTTGATAGGAATCAAGATTTACAACGCAATCAAATTGAACAAGGCGCACAACAAAAATTACATGAACGACTGATTAACGGGGTTATCTTAAGCAATGGTCAAGAAGTAATTTCTGCTGACGAGCTGACTATTGTCCCTGCCCCCAGCAAAACCATCAAAGCGAATCTGATTTACACAACACAATCACACAACAATCTCAGTCTGGCAATACCGTT
>DRLZ01000227.1 GCA_011322755.1 Crenotrichaceae bacterium | reverse complement strand
GTTGAAGCGAAAATACTTTCTCCGATAGGATTTGAAGTTGGAGCGGCCATATCGGAACTTAATGTCGATCAAGGAGATAGAGTTAAAAAAGGCGCAGTTGTTGCGCGTTTATATAGTGCGGAGCAACAGGCAAAAACAAAACAGGCCATCACTTCCATTAAGGTTGCCGAGGTTCGGTTAAAGAAAGCCCTTGCTGCTATTCCAAAAATGAAGGCAATTCTAACTCAAACAAAGCATAGCAATAAACGCTCTCAAACCCTATTGCCTCGAAATCTGATATCCAGGGAACAAGCAGATAAAACACAAATGGAACAAGATGTTGCTGCAACAGAATACAAGATTGCCCAGGCAGAAATATATTTGGCAAAAGCAGAACTTGCCAATGCACGCACTCAATATGATTTAGAGAAACAACGCTTAGATCATTATACCTTACGATCACCCTATGATGGTCTGGTGATTGAACGGCATAAAGAACTGGGAACAGTTTTATCCCCTGGAGAGGCTGTTTTTACACTTATTGATCCAAAAACAGTCTGGATATTGGGTTATGTGGATGAAGCGCGTGCCGGATATATTCGTGTAGATCAGCCTGCGCAAGTACGACTTCGGTCGCTGCCGAATAGTAAATTTCAAGGTAAAGTGGTACGAATAGATATTGAAAGCGATCGTGTAAATGAAGAACGCCGTGTGTATATTCGCTGTACTGATTGTCCCGAGCAATTTCATCTGGGAGAGCAAGCTGAAATTTTCATCCAGACGGCAGTGCTTGAAGAGGCCTTGCTGGTACCAGAAATAGCAATAGATAATTTCAATGGTGCAAGCGGTACAGTATGGGTGGTTAAAAATGGCCGGTTACTACAACAGGTTGTCACTTGTGGACATAAAACCCTCGATGGACGCGTGGAAATTATTGACGGTGTGGAATCAGAATTGCAGGTTGTGGCAATCGTACCTAACGGAATGAAAGAGGGGCGTAAAGTATCCTTGATAGAAGGAGGATAAAGTGAATCTCGCCTATTATGATATTCGGCATAATATGGGACGGTTTCTTTTAACGTGTCTTGGACTGGGTCTGCTTTTAGGTGTGGTTTTGTCTATGATCGGCATCTATAGAGGGCTTGTAGCCGATGCCTTGACTTTGTCACGTGCTCCTGTTGCTGATCTCTGGGTGGTTGAATCTGGTTCACGGGGACCATTTGCGGAATCTTCTCGTATTCCTGGTGACACGCGCGAAGCTATTGCACGTATTCATGGCATATCCGAAGCAGGATCGATCACTTATCAATCCCTTGAAACAAAGTATAAAGGCAAAAAATTGCGCCTTTACGTTGTTGGCTATGAGCCGGAGCGACTCGGTGGGCCGGATGAAATTATTGAGGGACGTGCTATTGCCCGTAGTCATTATGAAATGATTGCCGATCGTCGTACCAAGCTCCCCATTGGCGAACAGGTTGTTTTAGGGCGTAATCAGTTTACTGTTGTGGGGTTAACCAATGGGCAAGTTTCATCAGGCGGTGATCCGATTATCTATCTCACTTTACTTGACTCTCAAGAACTGCAATTTGAACTTGCACCTTCTGCGGCTCGTCGTGAAATCGCACGCGGTAATGCTCAAAAAGGTGCTGACCTAGATACCGTTAATGCCGTTGTTGCCCGCCTTACGCCACAGGTTAACCCTAATGCCATTGTAAAAATTATTCGGCGCTGGAAACATTTGTCAGCCATGACTCAACTGGAGCAGGAAGATATTCTTCTACGTTCAGTTGTGGAAAGAGCACGTAAACAAATAGGTCTTTTTACCGTTTTGTTGCTGATAGTCTCTACCGTGATTATTGCGCTTATTATTTATACTATGACGATGGACAAGATTAGAGAGATTGCAACTCTTAAACTGATTGGTGCACCTGACCGAACCATTGTTGGGTTAATTGTGCAGCAGGCATTGGCAATGGGAATGATTGGTTTTGGTTTTGGTGCTGTGCTGATTATCAATATAAAGGATATCTTCCCGCGCCGTGTTGTTCTTCAGGCGGAGGATGGGCTAGCGCTTGCTGGAGTGGTCTTGCTTGTTTGTGTCCTTGCCAGTGCACTGGGTGTTCGGCTGGCGCTGAAAGTGGACCCAGCAACGGCATTAGGAGGATAAGGCTATGAGCAATATTGATCAGCCAGAACCTCTTGTCAAGCTGCAAAACGTATCAAAGCATTATGGTGAAGGAAATGCACGTGTCGATGCCTTGAGCGAGGTAAGCATAGACGTTTACCCTAGTCAGGTTATTGGTCTTCTTGGCCCCAGCGGATCAGGAAAGAGTACACTTTTAAATGTGATTGGCTGTATTCTTGAGCCCAGTAGCGGATGGGTTAACCTTGATGGTGAAACTGTCTATGATGGGCATTGGTTACGACCTGATTTACGGAAATTGCGTCTGGAAAAAATAGGGTTTATTTTCCAGTCTCACAACCTTATTCCCTTTCTTGACAGTACAGATAATGTTGCCATTGTACTTAACCTGGCAGGGTTAAATTCAGTCGATGCCAAAGCAAGAGCGATTGAATTGCTGGAGTATCTGGAAGTAGGTCAGCGCAGAAAAGCTTTTCCGGCACAGCTTTCTGGTGGTGAGGCGCAGCGTGTTGCTATCGCACGTGCTTTAGCCAATCGACCTCGTATTATTCTTGCAGATGAACCCACGGCTGCACTCGATTCGGTACGTGCTGGAATCGTAATGGATCTTTTGCGAAAAGTCGCGGCTGAACAGCAAGCTGCTATTTTAGCTGTTACACATGATGAAAAAATCTATGATCGTTTTGACCAGATATTTCATTTGAGAGATGGTCGTCTGGAAACTGAAAACACTTAGCTTAGGAACGTGCATGTGTTGCGTAGAGCCAGTATTTACGGCGGGATAGGTAATGTTTTTTTTCTTACACAGTGGTATCAATAGTCACTGTTTTGTCTAATGCAGCCTAACCATGCCGCTTGAGATGCTGTACACCAGATTTGACTATACCTCATAATCTTATTCAGCGAGTCGTTAATAAATTAAACCACAGATCGCAAAAATCTTTAAAGTACAGAACACCTTACGAGGTTCTGTTCAAAACTCGAAGTGTTACATTTAGAGCTTGAACTTAGCAATATCACTTAAGCTGTGTAACTTATGTCACTCAACTCTGGGGTCTTTTAAAGATGAAAAATAATCTAAAATACAATCGCTCATATAACCATGCTTATGTTGAATAGCTATATGATCTAATAAGTTACTGTTATATAGTAAGTTTATATGCAGTTGCCATGGATCGGTTGACTTGGCAGCGATCTGGCCCAAGAATAT
>DRLZ01000226.1 GCA_011322755.1 Crenotrichaceae bacterium | reverse complement strand
GACAGAACCCGGCTTATCGACCAGCTCTTTCATTTTAATTAATCTTTTGTAGCGACTCGACTACTCAACTGAACTGTGACAAATTATGTTGAGTTGTTACAATCGTATTTTTATTCTCCAGGCTAAGGAATAAAGTCTACGTGTCGGCGTAACGGATTGTTTTACATGATTATTTTGTTTCTTAGCGGGTCACAAAATAGAAAAGTAAGCTGATTCGTGCAGTAATATCATGCTCAAAATGAGAAATACACACTCGTTTTGCTATAGTTTCCAATCATCTCAAATCAAGTTTTTTTAGTCGGTAGCGTAATGCTCTGAACGAAATTCCCAGATTCTCTGCTGTTGCAGTCTTATTCCAGCGATTATGTTCCAATGCAGATGTAATGACTTTCCGTTCTATGTCTTCCAGATAATCTTCGAGATTGAGGTTTGATGGTTTGCTTGCTTCAATTTCAGTTGTTACTTGTTCAGGCTGTGACTCGGGAAGACCTAAGTCATCAGCATGAATGGTTGTGCCACTACACCAGGCCAATGCGCGTTCAAGTGTATTTTCCAGTTCACGCACATTTCCAGGAAACTTGTAACCGGTGAGTTTTTTGAGGGCATCCTCACTTAGTTTAGGCAGTCTAATTCTATCCCGAACAGCTAGTTTTTCAAGTAAATGTCTGGCAAGATAGTCGATATCACCGATACGATCTCGCAATGCAGGTACTTTCAACTCGATGACATTGATACGATAAAATAAATCCTGGCGAAATTTACCTTCCTCAACCAGTTGTCCAAGATTTTTGTGGGTTGCGCTGATGATGCGTACATCAACTTGTATTTCATGCTCACTACCAACTGGCCTGACAGATTTTTCCTGTATGGCTCTTAATAGTTTAACTTGTAGTGATAATGGTAATTCTGCCACTTCATCAAGAAACAATGTGCCACCGTTGGCAGCTTGAAACAGCCCGGTTTTATCGGCTACAGCGCCCGAAAAACTACCTTTTTTATGGCCGAAGAATTCACTCTCCATCAATTCATGTGGTATTGCTCCGCAGTTAATCGGGATAAATGGTTGATCTGACCTTGGGCTTTTTTGATGGATGAGTGTGGCAACGAGTTCTTTACCAGTTCCTGATTCACCATAAATTAAAGTCGGTGCCTGTGTCCTGGCTACTTTTGTGATTTTTGAACGAACATCACAGATTTGTGGTGATTCGCCTAATAAAGTATCACGGGAACGTCGATCAGCTGTGTTGGTTCCCACCTTTAATGCTGATTTTACGATTGTACGTAAATGGTGTAAATCCAGTGGCTTTGAAATAAAGTCAAAAGCACCTGATTTTAAAGCAGTAATTGCAGTATCCATATTTCCGTGAGCTGTAATAACAGCGACAGGGATGTCAGGGTGGTTGATTTGAATATCTGATACCAGATCAAGACCGCTACCATCTGGTAATTTAAGATCAGTCAAACATAAATCAAATGCTTGATTGGCTATTAAATTATTTGCTTGAGTTAAACAATCAGCCGTTATTACGGTTAAATCCATTCGTTCTAGTGTCAGTTTCAGCAAATCACAGATATCTGGTTCATCATCGACCACTAAAATACGTTGCTTGCTCATATTGATATTACCTTTTGGCGATATTTTGGAAAACTTAATCTGAATACGCTCCCACCTTCTGGTCGAGGGAAATAATCCAGCCAGCCTTGATTCAATTCAGAAAGTTCTCTGCAAATATAAAGACCTAGCCCGGTACCTGTTTCGCTTGTGGTAAAAAATGGATCAAATAGCCGATCTCTGTATTGTTCAGGGATTCCCGGGCCAGCATCACTCACATCGATCGTAACTTTATCGTCAATTTCGTTGATTATGATTTCTACATCAGCTTGACTCGACTTAACAGAATGCTTGATTGCATTGGAACATAAATTAGTCAGTATTTGCCTAAGTTGACTGGGATCAACGCGTAGTTTGAGACTGCTTGAATGCGGATGAGTGAAGTATAGTTTGTTATTGCCAGTGTGATAGTCTTCCTGAAACAGAACAATGAAATTGTCTACCCATTGAATTAATTCAATTTCCTCCAGACAAGCCGGCTTGCGCTGGGCAAGCTGAAGTATATTGTCAATAATTTTGTTGACTCTGGATGCATGACGAATAATCAACTGACTCATTTTTTTAGATTCAGTATCCAGGTCAGGTGTTTCTTCCAGCAATTGACTGGCATGAGAAATGACACTGAGCGGATTGCGGATTTCATGGGCAATGCTTGCTGCCAAATGCCCAAGAGAGACCAGTTTTGCTTGCTGGATACGTTGCGTTTCTATCGATAAATCTTCAAACCATATCATGTGATAGGGTTTGCCAGCTGTTTCCAAAGCAATAAAACGAGTTAGAATTTGTGCTTCGTGCTGACCATCAAGGGTAATTGAATCGTGTTGTTGATCTGATAACCAATCTTGATATGATTCAGCCAGCTTGGCTGAGATTCCTGACAACTTTACTGGTGTTTTCTCAAGTTTGAAGAACTGTAGCACTGACTGATTAATTGATTGTATACCTTTGACAGGATCAATGATGATTACACCGGATTGTAGATTCTGAATAATATGAACATTGAGCTTTTCCAGCCGTTCAATATCTCTGCCACGTTGGTTGGCCAGGAGCTCGCTTTGTTCTGCCCTGCGTCCCAGTGAATGAGCAAACAAGGACACTGCGAAACTGCAAATACCAAGTACAGATGCTTCGGTATAATGTGTGTTTTCGAAAATATCGTATAGATCTGAATAAATGGCTTCACCCAAAAAAACCAGCGAGCACAATGCGGCAAAGCCGACTGAATAGATTCCTCCGAGTAACAATCCACTGGCAGCAACCGACATGAGTAACAAGGCTTCCAGACCGCTTCCAATTCCTCCACTCGCATGAATCAGTAAAGGAATACAGCATAAATCAAGTGTTAAGTGATAGAACGCATGGATTTTGCAATCATAACTGCCTGTATGTAACGGAATAAAAGATATTCCGAGTAAAATTGTGTAAACAATGATGCTGTAGGTAAATAAGGTTGGGCTATAAGCGGCAATCAATGATGGACCTTTGCCTGTATAAACAGCCCATAATAAAAACAGTGCTAATGTGAATCGGTAAAAAAAATAAATCCGTAACGCCTGCCAAACCTGGCTGTGTTTCAGGGAGAATTGATTTTTCTGTGATGTAGAAATCAATTCTTCAGAAGAATACAATGAATATTGAAGGGTTGACATAAATTCACTACGTGTTGATGATCTCGTTAAAATGAGTTGTCAGTAATTGTTAAACAATGCTTCTGATTACGTTCTGTCATTAGAAAAGTACAAGGGGCGGCAGTGCTCGGATTTCAATGTCAAGTCTGGCAGGATGAAGTGTTGTTTTTTGCCGATGACTGTAAGTGACGGCCTTTTTGCTTGTCCCCACCATGGCTTGAAAGCAAACAATATGTGCTGATCCAAATTTTCTACATCCCTGTATAAGTATAGACAGGATTTGTTCTTTGCAAACACGATAACCACTAACAAGGTCTAAAGGTTGCTGAAAAAAGCCTGCATTTACCTTTACCTTGTTTGCTGGATAGTTATTTACCGAGCTGCTTTCTGCATTCATTATGACGACTGAAAATGCGGGTTAGGTAATTGCAGCGTGATAAAATCAAGATGACAGTTGTATTAACGACATCAATGCCAGTATTGTTTCTTTGTGAACAATTCAAACATCTTCTATGCAGTAATGAATTCATTTGTTGTTGCCACTAATCCATTCTTCACGAGACGAGTGAGTGAAGTATTCTATGCAAGCAACTAGCCCACAAGAGAAACTCTCAGGTGTAATTGAGCGTTTAACATTCCATAGTCAAGAAACCGGCTTTTGTGTCATCAGAGTACGCGTTAAAGGCAAACGGGATATGGTGACAGTTGTTGGAGCCTCTCCATCAATTAGCCCGGGAGAGTTTGTTGAGTGTGTTGGGTTCTGGAATAATGATCGACAACACGGTTTGCAGTTCAAGGCGGTTACCTTGAATGTTGTACCCCCTTCCACATTGGAAGGAATTCAAAAATATCTTGGTTCGGGTATGGTGAAAGGAATCGGCCCTCATTTTGCTGAAAAGCTTGTCCATGCTTTTGGTGAGAATGTGTTC
>DRLZ01000225.1 GCA_011322755.1 Crenotrichaceae bacterium | reverse complement strand
TTCGAATAGCGCTTCAGCAAGTGAATGATCATCAATTGTTTTAAATGCCATGGCTTTTGATCTAAATAAATTATTGACATTATACCGAATGATCGTTACATTGTAACTATACCGATCGTTCGGTATGTTTTCAGGTTACTTTATTCACTGGAGAATTCAATATGAACAAAACAGCAATCGTAATTCTATCTGATCCAGAAGATGGCGGAGAAGAGGCATTGGGCCGAGTATTTAATGGCTTTGCTACCGCATATGATATTAAAAAGTCAGGTGGAGAAGTTTCAATTACGTTTCAGGGGACTGGAACGCGATGGATAGGACATCTTACAAAACAGGATCACCCTCTGCATGCTCTGTATGGCTTGATAAAAGAAAATATAGCGGGTGTGTCCTGCGGATGTGCTGATTTTTTTGGTGGCGCACAGGAAGCAATTTCCAACGGTTATGAGTTACTCACAGATAATGCTATTCCGGGTACTTCGGGGCTTCCAAGTGTCGGGGCATTATTAAGATCAGGGACAACAGTTTTAATTTTTTAACACCATGGTGGGCCAGATGACAGAAATCAATCCTTATCACCAGGGTGAACTTGAGGTACAGAAACTTGCTGGTGTGCAAGCAATTGCATCTCGAGTAAGCCGTCTCATTCAGAATTCATTGCCAATAAAAGCGTTGGATTATATTCGTCAGCAACCGATGATATGGATTGGAATTGAAGATGAGAATCGTGATCTATGGGCGTTTCCCTTATTTGGCCCACCTGGGTTTATTCAGTCAGAGAGAGGGGAGCAGATTGAAATTAATTTGAAGAGTAACTTTTGTATTCCTGATCAATGGCATCGTAACTTCAAGCCTGGAAAGTTTATCGGTTGTTTAGTGATTGATTTAGCGGCTCGCATCAGGCTCAGAATAAATGGCATTATTGAGAAAATCAGCGACAAAAAAATATGGGTTAATGTTCAACAAGCATATGAGAATTGCCCGAAATACATTCGAAAAAGGACTATCAAAGAACAGTCGGAGTATTGTACATTTCAGTTTATATCTGCAGGAGGAACTCTAACTGAGCAATTAATCGATATGATGAATCAATCCGATACTGCGTTTGTAGCGAGTAGAGGACCGGATGGAGCGGATGTTTCTCACCGAGGTGGGATGAGAGGGTTTATTCGCTATCACTTGCCCAATAAAATTCTTATCCCTGACTATAAAGGCAACAGTATGTTTAATACACTCGGTAATTTTATGGAAAATCCGCTTGGAGGGTTGACCATTGCTGATTTTAATCAAGGATATTTTTTACAATTATCTGGTACGGTGAAAATTCTGTTTGACAACAATTATTCGCAAATTGACACAGGCGGTACCAGCCGGTTTTGGGAGCTGGAGATTCATCAATGGAAGCTATTTAGGCTACAGAGCAGTTTCAAATGGGAGAGTCATGATTTCTCACCATTCAACCCGTAACTCATTACGTGGATATCCAGAAACCGTTGCGAGCGGACTAAGCACAGAAGCCTCATGTATTCGGAGTGCGTGGCAGGTTTTTACGATGTTAACGCTGGTTCCAGTATCGCTGTGACTGATGTCGGTATTCAGTAACCGTGTGCTGGTTATCCTGAGTTCCTATTACGAATGATATTGATCCTGAGTATGCTGTATTAAGCAGGGAAACCTTGTTTTTCGCATAGCGTTTGACGATTTTGCGATGTGGAAAACCGTATTGATTGCGATATCCTGCTGCAATGATTGCCAGATCGGGTTTGACTGCATCAAGAAAAGCAGCAGACGATGATGTTTTGCTGCCATGATGAGGCACGATGAGTACACGACTGTTCAATCGGTGGTTATATTCGTCAATCAGTCTGTTTTCAGCTCTGGATTCAATGTCGCCGGTTAACAAGACCCTGTCACCACCCGCGCTGATTTTGATTACACAGGAATTATTATTCTCAGCCGGTGAATAAGGCAGCAAGGGTGCGAGCATGATGAAATCGACACCATCCCATTGCCATTGCTTGCCTGGTTCACACAGTTCAACGTGTTTTCCAGGCACATGTTGCGGGTAGCTGGAAAATTCTTGTAGTACAGGCAAACTGTCCAACAATATCTGTGCGCCGCCAATATGATCTGAATCAGTATGGCTGAGAATCAATTGATCAACGTGATGGATTGCGCGACTACGCAGATAAGGAAGCAACACAGCTGAGCCCATATCAAACCTGGGGCTAAGACGGATTCCAGTATCGAATACCAGTGTATGGTTCGCGGTTTCGACTACTGTAGACAGTCCTTGTCCGACATCAAGCACAGTGACTTGTGCGCTGCCAGGATCAATTTTGGCGATACTGGGAAAAAAAACAGGTAGCAGCAGAATGAAACCCAGCCATCGCGCCTGAACGCCTTTGGGTAACAGCAATAACAACACCCCGGTAATACCAAACAATACAGCCCATACGGATGGTCTGGGCGTCGATAATGTAGAAAACTGAAAAGCCGAGAGTTGTTCCAGAAACCACATCACGGCTGATAAAATCAAACTGGCGAAATTGAATACCGCGATTGCAAGCTGCACGGATAATCCGCTGATAACAATCCCAAACAAGGAAACAGGTACAACCAGGATGCTCACAACAGGAACTGCGATCAGATTGGCAACGGGTGCGATCAGCGATACATTGCCAAAAAATAACAGCAATAGCGGGCTCAAACCAAGTGCAACCCGCCAGCCAACCGACCACGTGGCATGCCAGTATCCGTAGCCTCTGTTACGGCCGCAAATCATCAAACTGATGATTGCAACAGCACCAAATGATAGCCAGAATCCGGCAGAGAGTACGGCAAGCGGGTTCACTATGACCACAATGACAGCTGTTATTGCCAGTAAATGCATGCTGCGTAGCGATGTTTGCAACAACACACTGCCAAAGATAATACCCAGCATAATCAATGCACGCTGTGTCGGTAATGACAAACCTGCAAGCATGGCATAACCGGTTGCGCACAACATCGCTGTAATCGCTGCTATTTGATGAGGCGACCAGCGTTTGATTCCAACCCAGCTCGCAGTTCGGCGCGCCAGCCAGAAAGCAAGGCCAGCAACCAGCCCGACATGCAAGCCTGAAATCGCCATTAGATGCGTTGTTCCGGTGTTGCGAAGAATATCCCATTGCCGGCTTGTTATGTCATCACGAATACCGACAGTCATGCCGACAACAAGCCCGGCAACCGGTGAATTGCGCAGATAGTTTTGTAGCTTTAGATAAATGTTATGGCGTTGTTGCTGCACCCATGCGGAGATAGCCTTTGCGTTTAAATGTTTCGTTTCAGGTAATAACCGGCAGTCTTTCTTGCACCGCACATAACCTGTTGCATCAATACCATGAGCAAACAACCATTGCTCGTAATCAAAACCTCCCGGATTCATCATCCCATGCGGGCGTTTCAAGCGTACAGTCAACAACCAGTTTTGTCCTGCTTGAAGGTCTTGGGGCGGGTAATACCAGCTGAGTTTGACCTGGCGTTTATCCATTGTGTTTTCAGAACGGGTGTTCCCGGATCGGCTTGAACTTGATGAAACAAGTTGTGATTGTGCCAATTGCTGTATGTCTGCAATAAACCGGCAGACCTGATGATGACACTGTGGAATTGAAATAATCGATGCTGAAACGCTGAGTGTTTTACCTTCCAGCTCTGCTGGCAAACGGCTGTTGAGCGCCCATCCAGCAAAAAGCCATGCCCAGCAGTAGCCCGCCAGAAAAAACACTGGATCAGACTGCTTGCGCCACCACAACATTGCTGACAGGAAAAACATGAATACAAACCAGCGAGGATCTGGAAGCGTTGGCATTAATTGAAAAACACACACGCCACAAACAAATAAAATACAACGTGTTGTGAGTAAAAATGGTCTTGAATGATTGGTGGCGCTGTCTGTTTTCACAATACGATGACTCAAGGCATTCAGACAGTGGCTAAGTGATTGATGCTACCAGTGGTGTTTTTCGACAACCTTGTTCTGTTCCGGATCGTATTGACGCAATGCTTTTGACAATCTCCATTTCCCTGATTCAAGTTGATGAACTCTGTAAACGGTGTAACTTGCTCGTCGTATATTGATTCCTGAGCTGGAAGACGCTGATGAAACACTGACCAGCGGGAGTATTCCGGACGCTGTATCGAGTTCACGATAGTCAGTTTTGTGTGTATGCCCGTATAACACTAATCCTGCGCCCGATTGCTGGAGAATCTGTTGCAAGCGTTTCGCATCAATCAAGCGTTTGCGCCAAATGGTCATTCCAGGTATTGGCGGATGGTGAACAATAACGACCCTGAACAGGTTTTGTTGTCTGGTTTGCTCAAGCGATTGCTGTAAACCATCAAGTTGCTGATTACCCAGTTTTCCTGTCGCCAGAAACGGCGCTGACGGGTAGGCCGAATTCAGACCGATAAAAGCAATCTGCTGACGGATTCGCAGGGTTGGATATTCAACCGGGCTGCAGGTTGCAGATGAGTCATCAGATGCTAGATAAGCCTGCCATTTGGCAAAGCTTGACTGCCAGCCAGAACCAACATAGGTTTCATGGTTCCCTGGAATGACTGTAACATTTTCAGGCGTACCAACTGTGGATAACCAATTGGCTGCCTGGTCAAATTCATCCGGCAGTCCAATATGGGTTAAGTCACCTGAAATCACAACATGATCTGGCTTGATCGTTTTCATGTCATCAACCAGCTTGTTGAGTATCGAAGGTAAATGATAAAAGCGGCGTTTGGTTCTCCAGGATAAATAGCCAAGCAAGCGTTTATTCAGCAATTGACTCAATTCGACATTGACCAGCGACGATACATGCGGATCAGTCAGATGGGTAAAACAGAATGTTTGTTGCTGGATCATGCCGGTTGAACAAATGTTTGAGCTGACGTGTATTACATGATGTTGCGCAAAAAGGAATCATACATCAACAGCGTCCAGATCGGTGTGCTGTGATCGCGTTTTCCGGAAATATGTTGATCCACAAGGGTTTTCAGATGCGGTGTATTGAAATAACTGGATTCCATCATTGGTCCGGATAACACCATATCGCTGATGCGTTGTTTCAACGGGCCCCGGAACCAGGCTGCCAATGGAACGCCAAAGCCCATTTTCGGGCGGTACAGAATATCTTTCGGAAGTTTCGATTCCAGTGATTTTTTAAAAATGTATTTTCCCTCTCCATTTCTTAATTTGAGCTCCGGACTGATGCCTGAAACCCATTCTACAAACTTGTGATCCAGTATCGGAACTCTGACTTCAAGCGAGTGCGCCATGCTCGCACGATCCACTTTTGTAAGAATGTCACCGGGCAGGTAGGTTTTGAAGTCGGTATACAACACGGTTGATAGTGCATCGTCTGTGGGTGCATTTTTGGCGATGCGGTTAAAGACCTCGATTGCCTGGTAACCTTGCAACTCTGATTTGAACTGCTCACTGAATAATTGGCTTCGCATGTCGTCATTCAGGAATGAAACACTGTGAAAATAACCTTGCAGCGAGCTGCGCGCAATGGCTTGAAAGGTTGCCTTGGCTCGCAGCGGTCTGGGCGCCCAGTCTGCTTTTGGATAAAGTCGCGCCAGTAAACCAAACAACGGAGAGCGTATGGATGTGGGCATGAAGTTGCGCATTTTTTCTTCAGCCATAAACCAGCGGTAGCGCCGGTAACCTGCCAGGTTTTCATCGCCGCCATCACCGGATAAGGCGACGGTGACACGTTCTCTTGCCAGCTGACAGACGCGATAGGTTGGTAACGCTGAGCTATCTGCATAAGGCTCATCGTACATTGCTACCAGTTTGTCGAGCATGTCAAAATCATCCGACTCAACTGTTTTTACATAATGATTGGTATGAAAACGCTCGGCGACTTGCTGGGCATAATCAGTTTCATCGAAATCAGTGTGGTCAAATCCGATTGAGCAGGTGTTCACCGAGCTGTCTGACATTTCTGCCATCAGCGCGACAATTGCGCCAGAATCAACCCCGCCCGACAGAAACGCACCAAGCGGTACATCCGCAACCATACGAATCCGCACTGCTTCGCTCAAACGCTCGATTAATTCTTCCTGAAGCTGTTTTTCATCCGTGGTCTGATTTGGAGTGAATGGTAAATCCCAGTATTGCTGTGGCTGAATCGTTTTCTCACCACGTTTGATCGTTGCCCGATAGCCGGGAGCCAGTTTGTAGACGTTATGAAATATGGTTTTTGGATCAGGAACATAGCCAAATGCAAAATAGTCTTCAACAGCGCTTGGGTCAATGTTACGGCGGAACAGTGGATGAACCATTAATGCCTTGAGTTCAGAGCCAAAAATCAGCTGATTATTTGCGAGTATGGCGTAATACAACGGCTTAATTCCAAGCCGGTCGCGTGCAATAAACAAGGACTGGTGCTTTCGATCCCACACAGCAAAAGCAAACATCCCGCGCAAGTGGTCAACGCACAGTTCACCCCACTCCAGCCATGCATTGAGAATCACCTCGGTATCGCAATGCGTGGCGAAAGCATAACCTTTGGTTATCAATAGCTCGCGTAACTCGGGAAAGTTATAAACTTCACCGTTATAGACGATGGTGGCTCGGCCATCCGGGCTTGTCATTGGTTGCTGACCACTGCTAAGGTCGATAATCGACAAGCGACGATGTCCCAGCCCTACTCCGGGATCAGTATAAATGGCACCTTCATCAGGACCGCGATGAAACTGCACCTGATTCATGCTGGTTAAGAGCTCACGATCAATTTCGGATGGCCCGTTTAAATCAAGAATCCCGACAATTCCGCACATTGTTTAAGCTGCCTTTTTGGTTAGATGACGATTATAGACGGCGAGGTATTGGTTCACCATGGCAGCCATTGAAAAGTTGTCCTGAATATGCCGCAAACCTGCCTGACCATGCTGGTGTCGTAACTCAGGATGCTGGATGTAGACAATAAGCGTTTGAGCCAGTGCATCAGGGTTGCTGGCAGGAATGAGTTTGCCAGTACGACCGTCAATCACCAGTTCCGGATTGCCACCAACCCGGGTTGCAATCACAGGCAGAGCAGAAGCCATGGCTTCAAGTATGGTATTGGAAATCCCTTCGGCACTGGATGGCAGCACAAAAATGTCCAGTCCACGTAGAATATCTGCAACGTCTGTACGTGCGCCTGGCAGCCAGACATCATTGATGAGTCCTGCATCATTTAGAATAGAAATTGCCTGTTGCCTGAGTGGCCCTTCCCCAACCAGTAATAATCGAGCCTGGCTGTTATTATCATCCCTGCGCAGGCGGATAAAAGCCTGCACCAGATTGAGTTGATCCTTAACTCCGTGCATGCGCCCAACAGTTCCGATCAGCACGTGTTGTGGTGCATTGAACGGACAACCATCGATTGAAGTGATTGGACTGTGAGCATTTGCGGGATAAAAACGACTTGTATCCACGCCATTGCAAATACGGGTTATCTGTTCCGGTTTAACATGGATCTTGTTCCTCAGATAGGATTCCAGTTGCTGTGAAAGCGGCACAAAATGATCTATGAAAAGACTAAAAATCCTCCTGACCCATTGATATTTAATATTACTACCATCTGGATCATACACATCCCAGCCGTGTTCACCATGAACCCGAAACCCGACACCCGCCAGTAATGCAGGTAACTGGCATTCAATGGTTGCCAGATTTCTGGTATGCACAATAGCGGGCTTTAACCGGCGCAGCAGTTTAAAAACCTTCCAGTAATAGCGCAGACTTTTGCCTTCAGGTTTATCAAGCTCGTAGATGGGAACGTCTTGTTTGTTAATTCGCGAACGAAAATCAGTTGCCTGGGTGATACAGATAATTGCATGCCGATAGCGCTGATCAGGCATGGCGTTAATCAGATTAACCAGGCCATTTTCCAATCCACCGACATCCAGTCTATAAATAATATGGGTAATTAAAGGAGGTTGGCTGGACATGCAGTCGATATCGTTTATTTATACAGTATGAAAAATGAATGCCTGGTTTTCAGGAGTACAACACGTGTATTTAGTAAGGATCAATCATATTAATCAGTTGGACTTTACTGACCAGGAATA
>DRLZ01000224.1 GCA_011322755.1 Crenotrichaceae bacterium | reverse complement strand
TTGAACAGGTGGCACCGGCTAAAACCAGTGTGATGATTACTGGTGAAACCGGAACAGGTAAAGAGGTTGTGGCGCGAGCTATTCACAGGTCTTCTCCCAGAGCAAATGCGTTGTTTGTACCAATTAACTGTGCAGCGATTCCCGCCGAAATTCTGGAAAGCGAACTGTTCGGATATAGCAAGGGTGCGTTCACAGGGGCGAACAAGGATCATATGGGGAAATTTGAAGCGGCGAACGGTGGTACCTTGTTTCTGGATGAGATAACTGAAATGCATCCTAATCTGCAGGCCAAACTGTTACGTGTATTGCAAGAGAATACCCTCGAGCGCCTGGGAAGCAATCGCACAATTAGTCTGAATATCAGGATTATCGCTGCAACTAACCGGAGCCCCAGACAGGCCATTATCGATGAAAAGCTGCGTGAAGATCTGTTTTACCGCCTGAACGTGATTAACATCGATTTACCACCGCTTCGTGAGCGCAAAGAGGATATAGATTCTCTGGTTAGACACTTTCTAAAAAAACATGCCGTAAGCATGGGATATCGTCCACCTGAAATTGAACAACAAGCACTTAATATACTCGAAGCCTACGCCTGGCCAGGTAATGTCAGAGAACTGGAAAATATGATGGAACGCGCTGTTGTTCTAAGTAATGGACAGAATATCCAGATGAAACATTTACCGTTGGATCTTGTGAAAAAAGTGGGGGAATTGAAAAACACAGACTTTGAAACCCGACACAATGAAACCCTTGCGTTACAGCCGAACATAGAACAACTGGAAAAAAACCTGATAATGGTGGCTCTGGAACAAACCAATGGCAATAAAAGCAAGGCATCACGCATTCTTGAAATCAGCGAACGCTCATTTTGGTACAAGCTTAAAAAATACGAACTGGAGTAATCCAGACGTTGTTAGCGGTATTTGATAAGTGAGTAGAAATTGTGGTTGATGAGATAAACCACTCTCCCTACGTGTGCGATATTTTTTCATTGCCAGGCAACGAAAACACATACTATCGACGTTAGACAGAAAGATGCTTCAGGGCTTGTCTATCTGGACAGAGCATACGTACAAGTGTCTCATTACTGCTTCAGATTGACAATGATTTGCTTAATTCCGTGTGGTGACAAGGATGCGAAAAACACCTTGTCGTCATTCAAAAAAACGCCGTCCGTACCGCTCGGAAACCAGTATTTCAGGACTGGAATCGTGTTGATCAGCTGGATACCGGAGCGATTGATGGATAATACTGCCAGTTCACCTGGAAGCGTTGGATAGGCGATTTTTACTTTACCACTTTTAGCTTCTAAAATAGCAGGTTGTGCTTCCCGGACAATAGGCGGTAATACTGTCGAATAAGTGATGATAGTGCCGTCATTTGATATTAAAAAAGCTAAACCATTACCAAGATTATCAGTAGCTGCGACAAAAAACAGATCAAGCGACGGGATGTATTGAACAGCGTAAGTGTAATACTTTAACGTGTCGACCAATTCAGTTGTTTGTTTGACCCAGCGTTGCCTGGTGGGATCAAACACCTTGTACATCAATCTAGCAACTGTTTTATTGTTAATAAAGCGTTGCCAAACAAGTAAGACATGATTTTTTGATCCGGCAATCAATGGCCACCAGTCTCTGGTCTGATTGCCTGTAGAAACATCTTGACGGTTGAGGAACTGACCTTGACTATCATAAACGCTCAACAAAACATTATCACCAGAGCCCAGCTTGTCGACACCACCGCCATTGACCCAACCTTCAGAATAGAACACCACAAAACGAGTATTCACTGCGGCGACATGCCCTGAATGGCCGCCGTCCAGAATGATATTTTGATAGTCTTTCACTGGCTTCATGTTGGCATCATAAATGGCATAACTCTGTACCAGTTCATTGTCAGCCTGGTAAGCATCTTCCATCGTGAGCATGATGTGTCCATCTGTTGTCATCGCAGCACTGACAGGCTCCTGCGCACCTGGTGCCGAAATGAGTTTGACAGGATCAATACTTGGTGCAGCTGGATTGATTAGAGCATAATACACATCGTGTGACCATTCACCATCCGGGTTGGCGCCTGCAGGCGGATTGCCTGAACTGGCCCAGATCAGCACATAACGGCCATCTGGACGTTTTAATACGTTAATACCGTGTTGATATGAGCGTGGATCATAACGAGCGTTTAAACGTTGATGAATGAATGAGTATTCATCACTCATCGCTATTCCATGGAACACAGTGAGAATGAATACCAGTGCGATCAATCTGATGTTGCACATATTATGGACCAAATGGATGTTGATTTAGCGAAATGGTTGATTTTAAGGTATTAAAGTCAGCAGAATCGTCAATCCCCAAAAATGGGTAATAAGAAAACTGGATGATTTTTGATTGCAAGAGCGTTGAATACGCAGTTCGGAGTTGATGCCATACTGCAGAGCTAGGTTTGGCGTTGTCACTTACCGACAGCTCAACGATGACTTTTTTCGCAGTCGCAGCTTGGGTAACCGGAGCAATCAAGTCCTGCCATGAATCGTTCAATGCAGTGGCTTGAAACTCAAGCATCAGGTAATCACAGCAATCCTTTATTGATGACAAGGTGTCGGTATCCGTATTCGCTGAAACAGCCAACGTTGTTTTGATTTCAGAGCGGTAAAATTTCGCCTGTTCAGTCAATTGTTTCAGCCAGATTGAGTCAGTGCTGATACGCTGGTCGGTTTCGTAAAACAGAATCCCGTCGATCTGGGCTGATTTTGCCAGGTCTTCATAAAGATCCAGAATTACTTGATCGCTGACTGGTTGCTGGTCTGGTCTCGCAAAAGAACGATACGGCATCCAGGCATAGACATTGAGTTGAGTTCGGGTTTCAAGCGACCATTCAACCCGGTTGAAATAATCACCGGCGACCGGCAAGTGACGGTTGGGAAAATAAGCGATATCAGCCAAGCCATCACCATCACGATCAGCTACAGCTTGCAGGTACACTGTATTGATCTTTAGTTCCTTGATATGGTCTAGCAGATGCCCCAGATTGATGTCGGCTTGTTTGGGGTCAACATCGTAAAGATCTTCAATCGGAACACGCACGGCGCGAATTGGCTCGGCTTCGTCAATATGTTCCAGGGTATAAACAAATTCCTTGAGCTTAGGATTAGCTTCGATTAATACCCGTCTGATTTCCTGATTATCGGCCAAGGTATTGCTGCCATCACGTAAAGTCATGGTGAACGACATGCCCGCATCGTCTGCGATCTCGATGGTTTCATAACTGAATTCACCATATGGCCAGACCATGACTCTGGGACGTTTGCCAATATATCTGGCGATTAATTCAGCATTTTTTTGCAGATCATCACGAATGCGCTGTCGATAATGTTGAGTGTCGGCATAGGCTAGACTATCAGGATCATACCGACGAGTGACAGCAGCAGGCTGCAGATTGCCTTGTGGATTGCCCAGAATGCCGTGATGCAAATCATAGCTGTGCGAGGCAATTTCGACCAGACCAGAATCGCTCATTTCCCTGATTTGCTTCCAGGTAAGAAAATCCTTGCGGGGTTTGAGATAGCGGTCACCGTAACGCACCATCGAGCCCATCTCAGGTTCCAGCCATTTGCCAACAACCGCAACAATAGCAGGATAATGAAACGCCTTGAGCAAAGGAAAAAGAATGTGATAAACGCTGGCATAGCCATCATCAAAGCTGAGCAGGATGGCTTTATCCGGAAGCGTCTGTATACCAAGTTGTGCAAGTATCAAATCATCTATACTGATCACGTGATAGCCATTTGCTTTGAGCCAGGAAAACTGTGCAATCAAACTGTCAGTTCCGACAGCAAACTGGTCACTATCCAGATTGTCAGTCAAATCATCACGGATATCGTGATAGCATAGCGAAAGATACTGGTTTCCCGGCTCTGCGATCACTGTATTCGAAATTAGAATCAGATAAAAAACAATCAGATAACGCATCACAATACCCTCAGATTAAAATTCAGGTGGCCGATAATGCCATTCTCCCGATCACCATCAAACACCTGGCTAAAGCCAGTGATCCCATAAACCAGTTCAAAACGCCTGCCGAATTGCCATTGATGTTCGTAGTTCAGCGTTCCAGTGACTGTTGCGTTAAAGGTTTTTTGCCAATACATGCCCGGATTCACACTGATACGCTGGAAAAACTGCGTATTATCCTGACGATAGCTCAAAATCGCCATGCCCAGCGTGGTTTCGATTGCAACATCTTGTCGTGGATTAAAATAAGGCGCATCCAGTTTGCGATTGTGTGAGTAAAACAACTCCCCACCAACAAACAATCTCCAGTGTGGCGCCAACAGCCAGTGTTGCAAGCCGGATAGTAACAGTTCATAACGCTGATTACCGTCAGTAAAATCGAGATAATGACCGCTCAGGGAGAACTGGCGATTTTCGTCAGCCTGGTAATTGATTTCGGCATTAACTGAACGAGCATAGACACGGCTGCCAAGTGCTCTGAGTGGTGTATGAACACTTGGCGTATCTAACTCGGCAACCACCGACCAGTGGTCATCTAACTGGTAGTTACCCATAAGCTTGAAGCCGATCTTGTTGATATCGAATTGAGTCTGGTGTACTTCAGCCGACAATAACCAATCGCTGTTGCGATATTCCAATCCGGCGCCTTCCCGCCGGGCAGTAGCTTTGCCTTCCGGAAAATCCCCATGCTCCCAGCGGTAGTGAACAAACACGCGATAGTTGTATGTGAGTGGTTTGGAAAACAACACACTGTCCGAACTGAACGACAAGCTACCTTTTGCTGCACCTGAGCTGTTTCGGGTCAGGGTTTGTTGTCGAAATTCATAGCCATTTTCTGCTCGCCAGTGTTCGAAGAGTTTTTGGGTTTCCTGGTAAAAACTGAATTTGTCCAGACTGGCAATAGATTGCTCGGCCTCATGATAACGTTTCAAGGCAATCAGGTTATGGGCGTGACCTATCCGAAGTTGCAGATGTTTGGGTTCTACAGCCAGACCAGCTTTGAATAATGGTTCAGCTTTTCTGAACCAGCCGCGCCAACTGTAGACCGTTGCCAGTTCATTGCGAATATCCTGGCTAGCAGGCGCCAAATCGAGTAAGCGCTGAAGTTTGTGCTGAGCTTCAGAATAATTGTTTGCATAGGCTCTGGCCATTGCCGCCAATGTTTCAGTTTCAGTTTTACGTGGATTTGCTTTGATTTTCCAGGGACGAGTCCCGTCGGTACGGGTTCTCCATTGTTTTGGTTGCTCGCTATTGAGTTGATCAATGTAAATCAGTGCCTGATCTATCTCCTCATTGTCTACTAAGGCATAAAAAAGACCTGTTTTCCACTCAAATGGTTGTGCGTTTTGCTGCAACGCTTGCCGATAGAGATTACGTGCCTGCCATGGTTTATGCAGATACAGGCTGGCATCAGCAACGGCTGCCAGTACATAGGCAGGAATATCCTGATTACCAACCTGAATATTTTGATAGTGTTGTAACACTTCCTGCATACGCCATCGGTCGCGCAGCGCCACAATCAAATCGAAACGAATGCGCTTGCGTAGCCAGTGATCTCTTGATTGCTGTGCCAAATCAAGCTGTTCCAGCAATGTTTCAAGTCGCTGGATAGCCATGTCCGTTTCGGAAAATCGTCGATTCTGGTCTTGTAACGGAATCTTTCCCCAACGTAGCGAAATAATGGCGCTATTTGTTTTCAGTTCCAGCCAGTCATCAGTAGAAAACAATTCGGGAGTCTGCCGAGCTTGCCATTCAGCCATGCGAGCCATTCCCAAAGTGCTGAGGATAAACACTCGATTACGCACGGCTGTCTGATTGTTTGGGACTATCCTCAACACTTCCTGATAGTAATGCAGCGCTGCAACCCAATGCTTGTTGTTCGCCTCGTTACATGCTGAAGCCAACAATGTTGTAATATCATCGCTAAAGTCTCGGGTTTGATTTGGTTCACAAAAACGTACAGCAGATACCCCACTGGCAGAATAGCTTACAGCAAGCAAGCCAAACAACAGCAACATCCAATAGCGACTAAACCAATTCATGCGATTGTTTACACAGCGTTGTTTGATCCATCCCATTGTTAACCCAACTTTCAAACATGGTGGTCTATCATTTTTACCCTGCAAAAAAATTGAAAAACAAGAGATAATAATTCTCTTATAACAGTTAGTTAGTGCCACAATCTTTAAATTATTCTTCTACTTCTATCGCTTCTATAAAGGTCAGGTTAGTTGAAGTGCCCACTGGCAGCAATCAGCGTGGCTGGTATTGATCCAAGGGGTTGTTTGAGCGCAACAATCGACTTGATTGATCCTGTTCCTTCTTCGTGATGAACAATAATTAAGCGATTGGTGATCAAATTAAAGTGACTGCTTGGATCTAAGTGTAGTTTGTCTGATTGCTTGTCCAGCTTATGAATGAGACCATGCTGATTGAGTTTACGTAACAATGACCAGATAACAAAAGCCAGGGTTATGACAACAATGGTAAAGAATTGACTACTGAGTGTATCCATCAACCTACTCAATGTCGCAGTACCGGCTGATGGTTCTTGCTGGCTCATGCCAGCGATGATTGAGAAAGATTCCAGAATTGGCAACCATAAATAAATCCAGAATCCCCAACCCAGCGCAGTTAAACTGTTACTCAGTAATTTGTAAACTATTGACTGTTGTTTAAATTGGTCAAGAATCAATGAGTCGGGTTGTTGTATTCTGGCAACTGTGCTGAGTGTTGTTTGCTGTCTGTCTTGGTTAATAGAGACAACAGACTTATGGGTGAATAACTTGGTTTGAAGTGCTTGTGTTGAAAAAGACCGTCTAATCTGTATTCCACGGTCAGGACTGATCCAGCGCGCCCGGATACCGCTTCCACGCAACACAATTTTGGGAATTGCAGTAACGATGGTACACATATTAATCAGCCAGAAACCTAACGGATACCAGATAGTCCACAAATAATAATGCAACAATTTCTTGTCGTAACGACGATCTAATAGTACCGCAACCAACATTTGCAGCAAGCATGTGGTACCGATAATAACGCCGCTGAATTCGGGAAGCAAAGCTGTCATCGACTCAATCATGTGACTTTGTTGTGCCGCAATTTCAGTCGCTGTTGGCGCAGCCAAGTCGCTAAAATAAGTATTAAAACTCTGATAAACGGAGCGGGTAGATGACGATAAAAAATCAAACACATATGTTGCAAACACGACTGAGACAGAACAAGCCCAAACAATGCTAATCAGATGTTCAAACATCAAAGGCCACATCGGATAGGTGCGCCAGTGTTTGAACATTGATTTAAATTTGCCGATAATCTGTAGCCCTCCCATTGCCCAGCGCAGCCGTTGTTGCCACAATCCGGAGATAGTTTCAGGCATCAATATCCATGCCTGCGCCCGTGGCTCAAAACCAACTTGCCAGCCTTTGACCTGAAGCTTCCAGGTTATGTCCATATCCTCAGTCAACATATCAGGACTCCAGTAATCCACATCCTTGAGTGCATCAGCACGGAAAGCAGTGATAACGCCAGATGCAGTAAACAAATGACCATAAAATATTTTCTGAGCACGTTTAATGAGTCCAACCAGCGATGAAAATTCACCCACTTGCAAACGTCCAAGCAAGGTTGATCGGGTGCGTATCCGAGGATTCCCAGTGACTGCACCAATCTTTTGGCTAGACTGGAAATGATCCAAAAACCAGAGAATTGCATTGGAATCAAGCAAGGCATCACCATCAATACCGATAATGAATTGACCTGTTGCCAGATGGGCAGCAGTATTCAAGGCAATCGCCTTACCCTGATTTTTGGCATGTTGAATCACGCGCAACCGATTGTCTTGGTCGGCCAATTGTTCAAGAATTTCACCAGTACGATCGCAACTACCATCGTTGACAGCAATAATTTCGTAATTCTGATAGTTCAGAAAAAACAGCTGGCTGATTGTTTCAGAAATATTCGCTTCCTCATTAAAACAGGGAACGATAATGCTAACCCGGGGTTGCAACTGAATGACTGGCAATTGCTGGCGCCGGAACTCATAGCGAAAATAAAAAAACACTGCTCCCAGCATCCACAAATAGGCCATATAAAGTGGATAGTAATAAGTAAAACCCAGTAATAACTGGAGTGACTGCATGAGTTGCGTGGATATTGTATCTAGCATGATTTTGGTCTCTAATTGATGAGTGTGCAAAGATATAAAAGCACAAAACATGCCAATTACGAAATACCAATAAATACCATCTCCTCGACGCTTAGCTTACTAATACACAATAGTACAACTCTGCAAAATGTGACAGATATCACATTTTTTGCAGGCAATTGATTGAATCCAGACATGCTGACTCTCTCAGAATTTGATAGTTGTCAGATAATATGATTTCTGAGGAATACAAATGAAAAAGTAACAGATCGGAAGAGCACACG
>DRLZ01000223.1 GCA_011322755.1 Crenotrichaceae bacterium | reverse complement strand
TAACACTGCTAGTCTGTGCTCATACCCATGATGACTATAGAGCTCAACCGCCAACAACGGAGCCGCGCCTGAAAAAGCAGCCAGACTACGAGCATCTTCAATATGTTGCGACTGCTCCAACCATCGGGTGACATGTTCGAGTGACGGAACAGCGATACGTATCTGCTGACAGCGTGACAAGATTGTCGGCATCACTGATGATGGCGTGTTTGAAACCAGCAGGAAAACAGTTCGCTGCCCGGGTTCTTCCAGTGTTTTCAAAAAACTGTTTGCAGCTGCCATGTTCAACTGCTCTGCCAATATAATCACCACAACACGATATTGCGTGTATTGCGGATGTAACTTTAAGTTTTGATTCAATTGCCGTACCTCATCAACCAGAATCTGTTTAGCTGCTTCCAATGGCTGCAATAAATAATAATCTGGGTGATTCCCTGCTTCAAACAGCAAGCAACTTTGACACTGATGACATCCATGAGCTGAACAGGTCTCCGACTCACACAACAAGCGTTTCGCGAATGAACGCGTTAATGCTCTTTTTCCTATTCCTGCGCAGCCGCTTATCATTATCGCATGCGGAACTTTATCTGCCTTGATATAGGCGCCGAGCTGCAAATCAACGTCAGACAACCAGGGGTAAACTGTATTCTCCATATTTTTAGATATCAGGACAAAGCAATCAACGCATCCACGCAAGACTGAATAGCGTTAGCCACAACATCAACAGGTTGCGACGAGTCGATCACCTTGATTCGGGAATAATCTGATTCTGCCCGCTGAAGATATGTTCTCCTGACACGCTCAAAAAAAGCAGAATTTTCCTGTTCAATACGGTCTTTTCCTCGATTCTGTATTCGACTGAAACCGGCTGACACAGGCACATCAAGCAATAAGGTTAAATCTGGTTTAAACCCGGCCAACACCCAATCTTCAAGCCGCTGAACACGATGCTGATCCATTCCTCGCCCACCTGATTGATATGCATAACTGGCATCAATAAAACGATCACAAACCACCCATTGACCTTTCGCCAGCGCCGGCTTAATCACCTCTTGCAGATGTTGTTGGCGAGCAGTAAACATTAATAATAATTCCGACTCATCCGAAATACAAACACCATCGTCATTCAAAAGTATTCCGCGTATTTTCTCACCTAACAAGGTTCCGCCTGGTTCGCGCGTGGAAACAACAGAAACACCGTGTTGACGTAAATAATCAACCAACATCACTAGCTGAGTACTTTTACCCGCACCCTCAACACCTTCCAGAGTAATCATTTTTCCCAGCATCACTGCTTGACCCTCTGTTTTTTCTGGTATTGATTCACTGCCTGATTATGTTGTTTTAATGTGGCAGAAAAGATATGCGAGCCATTTCCTTTCGCAACAAAAAAAAGTGTATCACCCTGTTTTGGATGTACTGCTGCGTGTAAAGCTGCCTGCCCAGGCATGGCAATCGGAGTGGGTGGCAACCCAAACCGGGTATAGGTATTGTAAGGCGTGTCAGTTCGCAGGTCTTTACGGCGGATATTACCTTTGTAACGCTCACCCATGCCATAAATAACCGTTGGATCAGTTTGCAACAACATGTTTTTTCGCAGTCGCCGAATGAAAACTCCTGCAATTTCTGCTCGCTCTCCGGCTCGCCCTGTTTCTTTTTCTATGATTGATGCCAGGATGAGAGCCTCATACGGTGTTTTCAGTGGCAACTTTCGATCTCTATTCTCCCACTCTTCAGTTAGGTTTTTTTGCATTTTTTCATATGCACGTTTGAGTATGTCCAGATCACTGGTATTGTTAATAAAAAAGTAGGTTTCAGGGAAAAAACGTCCTTCAGGATGTTGACCTGGATATCCTAGCCGACTCATGATCGCATCGTACGACATCCCTGTAATTGTCTGTTTAATGTGTACATTTTTTCCAAGCACTTGCAGTAGTTGCTTGAATGACCACCCTTCAACAAAAGTAATGGAGTATTGATTGACACGACCAGCAACCAGAGTAGAAAGTATGGTTACCGGCGTGGTCGCTGGTTGAATACTATACACACCGGTTTTAATACTGGCTTCTGCCTTACTCTTGAATGCCAGAAGCTTGAACCAGCGGTTATTGTTGATTAGACCAGCTTCCTGCAAACGGGAACTGACTACTCCCAGAGAATCACCTTGCATGACTTCAAACACCACAGCTTGATCGTTCTCTGACGGATGATTCAGAAACTGGTGATAATCACGATACGCAATGCCAAGAATGATGCTGGCAACAATCAAACCCGAAAACAGAAACCAGCGAATCATGCCTTCAACCTGTCGACTGCATTCAAAACCCAGCTCCGTGCATCCTGAGCCAACAACCCGGGTTGATACTGCAAGGTTTCAAACTGGCGTACTGGCCAGATACCAATGACACTATTTGTCATAAAGATTTCGTCTGCATTGTATACATCAGCCAGCCTGACACGCTGAATTGATACATCAACACCGTGTTGATGTGCTTGTTCCAGTATAACTGAACGTACAATACCGGCGACACCTGCACGATCAAGTAACGCAGTTATCAATCGTCCCTCAGAAACCAGAAACAAATTACTCATTGTCCCCTCAATCACATAGCCATCAGCATCAAGCATGACGCCCTCTTGAATATCATCACAACACCATTCATTTCTTGCAATCACCTGATCCAGGCGGTTTAAGTGTTTGATTCCTGCGAACGTGGGATTTACTGACAAACGATGACGGCACAATCTCAGCCGGATTCCATTTTGATGAGGCGATTGTGATTGATGCGCAAGCGATCGACAGGTTACGATTCGATTCGGCACGATACAGGATGGGCGTCGATAACCACGCAGACTGTTACCTGAAGTGATTTGTAACTTTACAACAGCAGATTGTCGCTCTGAACACAGGAATTTGATGTCTTCTGATAAAATTTGGTGTCCAGGATAATCAATATGAAGTCGCTTGCAACCTGACTCAAGCCGTAACAGGTGCCGCCCAAGAAATTCTGGCTGACCTTGAGTAATCGCAATGGTTTCAAACAAACCGTCACCATACTGCACACCTCGATCGTTGACATCGAGCACAGTGACCGGCTTGCCATTAATCAGTGTTGAACAACCCATTTAACATTGTAATCAGCTGATTGCACTCATAAAAGCCGTTGCCGATAGTTATTATTACCCAGAAAAGCGACGGAATATCAATGTACCGTTGGTACCGCCAAAACCAAAGGAATTTGACATCACAACATCGACCTGAGTCTGGCGAGAACTACCAGGCACATAATCCAGATCACACTCGGGATCCTGATTATCCAGATTAATTGTTGCAGGAATAATCTGGTCTTTGATTGCCAGAATAGAAAAAACCGCCTCAACACTGCCCGCAGCGCCGAGCATGTGCCCTGTCATCGATTTTGTTGAACTAATCGCGGTTGAATAGGCATCATCTCCGAGTGCCAGTTTAATTGCTTTTGTTTCAGCGATATCTCCAGCTACAGTTGAAGTGCCGTGTGCATTGATATAATCCAGCTCGTTTGTATTCACACCTGCATCCCGCATTGCATTGCGCATACAAAGCGCCCCGCCTTCACCGCCAGGCGCAGGTTGAGTCATATGATAAGCGTCAGAACTACGTCCGTAGCCGATGATTTCGGCATAAATCTGGGCGTCACGCTTTAAAGCATGTTCTAACTCTTCCACGACAACAACACCTGCGCCATCACTGAGTACAAAGCCATCTCTGTCTCTATCCCATGGACGACTGGCAATCTGAGGATTGTCATTGCGCTGTGATAACGCACGCGTAGCAACAAAGCCACCGAGCGCGGTAGGACAATTGGTTGACATTTCAGCTCCACCGGCAACCATGACATCAGCATCACCATACTGCACCATGCGTACGGCCTCACCAATATTGTGACATCCTGTCGCACAGGCACTCACCGCAGAAATATTCGGCCCTCTCAATCCATAACGCATTGAGAAATTACCCGACAACATGTTGATAATATTGCCAGGAACAAAAAAAGGAGATATTTTTCTGGGACCGCCATCCAACAGATTCTGATGGCCTTCAACAATGCCGGTTATACCGCCAATACCCGCACCCATGGCGACACCAATACGATCACGGTTTTGATCAGTCACCTCCAGCCCGGAATGCGTTATCGCCTGGGTTCCTGCTGCAATCCCATAGTGAATAAAGCCATCCATGCGACGCGCTTCTTTTGCTGTCATATATTGACTGACATTAAAGCCTTTGACAGCACCGCCAAAACGGGTCGCAAACCCAGTAGTATCAAACAATTCCAGCATAGTGATACCACTACGGCCATTAATAATACCGTCCCAGCTAGACACAACATCCAGACCCAGAGGTGTAATAACCCCTAACCCTGTAACAACAACACGGCGATTACGCAAAAGACACCTTGATCATAAGGGTTGATAGAAGCAACGTAGCACCTTAATAACATTCCTCTGCGCGGTCCTCCAGGTATTTATTGTTATTACCATCAGCATGACCGAGAATGAATGTCGAAGAGCCCGCGGAAATACTAAACACAGGAAAAATTAAGGAAGTCAGACATACCCAGTTAGGCCGGTTAGCAAAGTAATATACGGCAAACTTATAGAAAAATAGTAGAATCCGACCAAAGGTTTATACTTATTTTTTATTCAGTTCCCTTGCTGCAGATTATCACAAAAAAATGACAACTCACCTTTGACTCACTTACAAAACGAACTAAGATCTTTCCGAGTCCAGTCATAAATAAAGACTCATGAAATCGACTTTTTCTCTTTCACGGAGCGTAAGTGGCTATTCACACTGACTGGCCTGGCTCGGCAGCTCGAGAGAAATACACGAGCGATATCGGTGTACAAAAATACAGAGACTATACATTTACACCGATATTGCACTTAAAGTGATTCAGGAACTCAGATTGGCAGTGACATAATCAATCGCTTGCTGAACCGTGGTAATTTTTTCAGCTTCCTCATCTGGAATCTCACACTCGAATTCTTCCTCCAAGGCCATTACCAATTCAACTGTATCCAGTGAATCAGCCCCTAAATCATCTACAAATGATGCATCTGTGGCAATTTCATCCTTAACACCCAATTGTTCTTTTACGATGCTTTTTACGCGATCTTCTATCTTATCACTCATGTTTTCTTCCTCAGTTTCCACTGTACAAAAATAATGAAGTCGAGCAATTCTAGTGCCGAATGCACAAAATTACAAAGACTTTTCAACTTAGATTCTCTTTGTTTTATTTATTTCAATCACTTATGGCATATACATGCCGCCATTGACATGCAAAGTCTCCCCGGTAATATATGCAGCATGTTCAGAACATAGAAAGTTTACAGCATAGGCAATTTCTTCCGGTTGCCCCAGTCGACCAACAGCAATTGCTGCCAACAGACTTTCCTTTTGGACGTCCGCTAGCCCTCGTGTCATGTCTGTTTCGATAAACCCGGGAGCAACTGTATTCACAGTAATTCCACGCGATCCAACTTCTTTCGCCAAGGATTTGCTCAAACCAATCATCCCTGCTTTCGCTGCTGCATAGTTCGCCTGACCGGCATTCCCTGTTGAGCCGACGACAGAGGAAATATTAACAATTCGCCCCCAACGTGCTTTCATCATTCCGCGAAGACACGCTCTTGACAACCGAAAAACCGAGCTTAAGTTGGTTTGAATAACGGCATCCCACTCGTCGTCCTTCATGCGCATCATCAAATTATCATGCGTTACGCCGGCATTATTAATCAATATTTCTGGTGTACCATGCTGTTCTTTCACGGTTTCCAGACATGCGTCAATAGAATCTGGATGACTGACATCCAGAACTAAACCGTGAACATTTGGTATTGATTCAGCAATACCTGCTGCGCCTTCAGCAGTTGTCGCTGTACCAACGACTTGATAACCACCCGCAGAGAGCATTGTTGCAATCGCATGACCAATGCCTCGACTCGCACCGGTAACCAGTGTTACTTTGCCTGACATAATTATTTCTCCAATAAAAGCTGCGCAGATGCCAGTGAATCAGGAGAATAAACAGACACAGTATCGACACCTTTGATAATTCGTTTGATTAATCCACTGAGTACTTTACCTGGACCACATTCTACAAATCGTGTAACACCCAGGTGATGCATCTGTGTAATACTCTCGACCCATAACACCGGCTTGTACAATTGCTGCTCCAAATGATCACGAATCTGCTGCGCATCAACATGCGCCGTCGCATCTGTATTTTGCACAACTGCAATACTGGTATCAACCAATACCGTATTCTCCAGCATCGATGTGAGTGCATCCGCTGCCGGTCGCATTAACGCGCAATGTGATGGAACACTGACAGGCAGCAACAAGGCACGCTTTGCTCCGAGTTGTTTTGCTTCTTCCAGCGCTTGATTTACAGCATCAGTCACACCTGCAATCACCACCTGACCAGGCGCATTAAAATTGACTGGCTCCACAATACCTTTTGCTGATGCAAGCTGACAGGCTTGGTTTACTATGTCATTGTCGAGTCCCAAAATAGCTGCCATTGCACCTTCACCAACTGGAACAGCAGACTGCATTTGCTGCGCTCGCTCAATGACCAGCTTGATTGCATCTTCATAATCCAGCTTTCCTGAACAAACCAATGCTGTATATTCACCCAGACTGTGCCCTGCCATGACTGCCGGTTGAAACGAAACTTGCGACTCCCACACTCTCCACACGGCAACGCCTGCGGCAAGCATTGCAGGCTGTGTAACCCGTGTATCATTGAGTTTTTGCTCAGGCCCTTGTTGCGTTATTTCCCACAAATCCTCCCCGTAGAGTGAGGAGGCTTGATCAAAGGTCTGTTTCACTTGAGGGAAGTCAGTGGCTAACTCAGCGAGCATACCGATTGATTGTGAACCTTGACCTGGAAACACAAAACCCAGATTAGTTAAAATAGTCTTCATTGAGATAATTATAATTGTTATATTTTCAATATCTTACAAGCGCTGAACCCCAAACAAACCCACCACCAAATGCTTCCATTAACAAGGTATCACCCCGCTTGATACGGCCATCACGAATACCTTCATCAAGCGCCAAAGGAACAGATGCAGACGATGTATTTCCTTGCCGCTCTATCGTCAACACAACTTTGTCCAGAGCCATTCCGAGTTTTTTAGCAGTTGCATTGATAATACGAATATTTGCCTGGTGAGGCACCAACCAGTCAATATCAGACTTTTGCATCTGATTCGCTGCCAGGGTTTCATCAACAATACGACCGAGCGTATTTACAGCGACTTTAAATACTTCATTTCCAGACATATGAATCACAGGATCACTATCACCAAGACCACCAACAGGATTTGGAACATACAGTAAATCACTGAAATTTCCGTCAGAATGAATATGTGTCGATAGTACGCCGGGCGTATCAGTTGCGGTTAACACCACAGCTCCTGCGCCATCCCCGAATAAAATACAGGTACGACGGTCATTCCAGTCAATCAGTCGAGAATTAATCTCACTACCCACAACCAGCGCTTTGCGTACAGTTCCAGATTGAATAAACTGGTCAGCAACACTCAAAGCATAGATAAAACCCGAACAAGCAGCCTGAATATCAAATGCCGCACATTGAGTCGCTTTCAAGCGATTTTGAAGCAAGCAGGCAGTACTAGGAAAAATTGTATCAGGAGAACTGGTTGCAACAATAATCAAATCAATTCTGGATGCCTGCAAATCGGCAGCCTCAAGCGCTCGACGAGCCGCAATCTCAGCCATACTGGATGCTGTCTCTTCAGCGCCAGCAATGCGTCGCTCATGAATACCTGTGCGATCGAAAATCCATTCATCAGAGGTATCCACCAGTTTGGAGATATCCTCATTGGTACGAATTTGAGATGGAAGATACCCACCTGTCCCAGCAATCCGCGAATAAATTCTCACTCACTGCCTCGTGAAACCAGCATTGTCTCTATTTGACTGCTGATTTTATTCGGAATATCGTTTTCTATTTCAATCGCAGCAACTTTGATTGCATTAGCAATCGCGATACGATCAGAACCCCCGTGACTTTTAATTACAATTCCCCGCAATCCAATTAAGCTGGCGCCGTTATATTTACGCACATCAAACAGCTGTTTAAATGACTTAAGTACTGGTACTGCAACCAACGCTGCCAGCTTGCTCATCAAGTTTTGACCAAAGCACTGTTTGAGTGAACTCACAATCAGCCTGGTAATCCCTTCCATCGATTTAAGAGCAATATTACCAACAAAGCCGTCTGTTACGACAACATCGACCTCACCCATGCAAATATCATCGCCCTCAACATAGCCTATAAAATTAACAGGTGAATCAGACAATAGTTGATAAGCTTGCTTGACTTGCTGATTACCTTTCATTTCTTCTTCACCAACATTCAGCAAACCAACCTTAGGGCTTTCAATACCATCGATTGCTCGCACCAGCTCTGAGCCCATCAATGCAAATTGCAGCAAATGCTCTGCACTGGAATCGATATTAGCACCTAAATCAAGCACATGCGTGTGTCCATTCTTTGACGGCAGCGCAGAAATAATTGCAGGTCGATCAATGCCTGGTATTGTTTTCAAGACAAATTTTGCCATCGCCATCAAGGCGCCCGTATTTCCGGAACTAACACATGCGCCAGCTGTACCTTGCTTGACCTGGTTAATCGCAACACGCATTGAGGAATCACGTTTGGAACGTAATACTTTCGATGGTGAGTCATCCATTTCGACAACCTGGGACGCATGAACCACTTTTAATCGAGCCCCCCATTCAGAGTGCTTATCACCCAGATGAGCTTGAATCATGCTTTCATCACCAACAAGCAGTAGTGACAGCATAGGCAGCGCCTCCAGGCTAGCAATTGCTGCAGGAAGTGTTTCAGACAGACCATGATCACCGCTCATCACGTCGATGGCTACTGTTACCGGATTCGTCATATTGTATTGTAGGCACTCCACAGCTACAGACTGTTTTATGCATATTACTGTCGTCAGGAATATTCTTGTGGTGGCAGATTAGCTATTCAATTTCTTCCTCTTCTTCCTCATCCATATCATAATCGTCTGTCTCTATTACCTGACGGCCTTTAAAATAACCTTCAGGTGTTACATGGTGCCGCAGATGCAATTCACCTGTTTCAGGATCACGTGACAACGCCTTGGCATTCAAGGAGTCATGTGAACGACGCATACCGCGACGCGATCGGGTTTTCTTACTTTTTTGTACTGCCATAAGTCGCTAATTCTCCTTGGATTTAAGCTTGGCTAATTTTGCAAATGGATTTGGTTCAGCTTGCTGTTCAGGGGCAACATCACCAAAGGTTAATTGTTCCGGCTGGCAATCCTCGTGTCTGGGTATATCTGGAATTGCTAATATCAACTCGTCTTCAACCAGATCACTGAAAACCACACGCTCCTTTTCCAGCAAAAGCGGATCGTAAATATCTGGTAAACGTTTAGCCTGTTCATTTGAACGAACGATTGCAAGCAGGAAGTCCCTGTCAACCTGTATACAGACAGGCTTGAGGCAACACTGACATTGAACGAACAAAGCTGCATTTACATGACCAGAAACGACCTTGATATCACCGTCTTTTCTGAAAGAAACGATAATATCAACTTCACCTTCATCAACTATCAAAGCCTCGGATAAGCGGACAAAACCTGACAACGGCAAGTGACCACTTAGCTCTGACTTCTTCTCAACCAAGTTCTCTGGATCAATTTCAACAGGCAAGCGCGAAGACATAACTTACGAATCATATCTGATCAAATGTGAGGCTGTCAAAAAGTTTCTCTGGGCATTCCCACAAAATCAAGGATCGACTGTGAAAAACAACGGGTATTATTACCTGTCACAGAAAAACAAACAGATGCGAATATATCTGCATGCTATTGATTAACATACATAATATTGCATTATAGAGATTTTTAAATTAGATTTAAAGTAACAATTTCTAAAATTGTTACTTGGCAGGATAGTTTCTAGTGCCTGTTAACAGCACAATATTGTAAAATGTGTTGCCAGGAACAATTATTTCAGAAAATTTTTTGTATGCTCAGTTGATGACATGCTGGTACGAGCAAGATTTTCTTACTCTAGTGCCAAACAGACTATTGTTGGCTTACACGCTTCTGAACCTCATCGATAAATTGCTCAGTTCCAAGAAAACTTTGTTGAATAACCCGAGCTGAAAAAGTTGAATCAATGCCTTTTCTTACATAATCCTTATATTGCCTGGTTGCTTTTTGTCTATTATTATCAAAGCATTTTAGCAACTCATCTACAATTAACCAAGATGGCGCTTGATCCAGTCCTGCAGTTGCCCTATAGCTACTCCAAACATAATCTTCTGGATTGTCAACGATATCAGCTCTTAGTGGATTCAACACAATATGACGACACATTTCCAGCAAATACAATTCCTTTTGAACAACAACAGATTTAAAACGCCCACGAAAAACAGCGCCTGCCTGATGATATTCGCGATTAAAATACTGTGTATAGCGACCATTCAGACTTCGCATCATTTGTGAAAGATTCATCGTTGCTGTTTCAACCAGCAAGTGATAATGATCATCCAACAGGCAGTACGCGTAACAGTTTATTTTATACTGAACAAGAAGCTCATCGAGTAGCCCAATAAAAACATGACGATTTGATTGTTCTAAAAAGATTCTTGACCCTGGGTTACAAAATGACTTGACATGTGTCAACGCGCCTGGGTATTCAATTCTAAGTGGTCGTGCCATAATATTTTCCAAGTTCTTAACATTACCTAGAAAATATAGTTAGTATTTATAAACAAACCACAAAACAGACAATACTTATTATTAAAAATGCAGAGAAGATCACAGTATCAATTCAGAAATTATTCATCCTAGACCGTCATTGATCTACAGTAACCGTTTGTTATTTATGGTTTATTTTTGTTATCCGGTTATTCGAATATACAATAAGAATAATTAAGCCTGTGGACAGAAATACTACTGAAAACCTATATAGTTTACTACTAATAATTCAGCGACTGTTCATCTACCATCACTATTACAGCGGATACACTTACAAATTATCCAGACATTACAATAATACAATAGGCATTGACACCAGAAAAACAATGATTTGATGACAATC
>DRLZ01000222.1 GCA_011322755.1 Crenotrichaceae bacterium | reverse complement strand
TGCTGGCGGGTGATACCATGCGCTCGGCGACGGATTTGGAGCTGCCAGTTGTTGCGGTTACCCTGGTCAGTCGGGCCGGCTATTTTCATCAGCAAATCGATGCAGAGGGCAGACAATCAGAAACACCGATGTGGTGGAACCCCGCCGATTACGCCAAAAGGCTCAATGCCAAGATTGCGATTGAGATAGAAGACCGTACGGTTTGGATAAGCGCCTGGCTCTACGTTATGCGTGGACACATGAATGGGCAGCAGCCTGTCATACTGCTGGATACCAACGTGGCAGAAAATCGAGAGGATGACCGACAAATTACCGATACACTTTATGGTGGGGATAACGCTTATCGCTTAAAACAGGAAATGGTGTTGGGAATAGGCGGGGTTCGGCTATTACAGGCACTCGGTTTTGAGATACGTCAATATCATCTGAATGAGGGACACTCTGCCTTGTTAGGTTTGGAGTTGCTGCGGCGCTATAAATATCCGCGAGAGGATTTGCGCGCTGGTGAATCACCTTATGATATTCCTCGGGTGCGGGAGCTGTGTTGCTTCACCACACATACGCCGGTAGAAGCAGGCCATGATCATTTTGATTACGATTTGGTGCAAGGCGTATTAGGTGATGTTGTGGATATTGCCACATTAAAACATCTATCAGGCGAGGCTTCATTAAATATGACACGACTTGCGCTAAATCTGAGCGAGCACGTCAATGGTGTTGCCAAGCGTCATGCTGAAGTATCGCGCAAAATGTTTCCCGGTTATCGGGTCAAAGCAATCACCAATGGTGTACACCCACACACCTGGACTAGCCCGGGTTTTGCCGAACTCTATGATCATCATCTGGCAGGTTGGTGTCATGAACCGGAATTATTGGTACGTGCGGAATGCTGCATCTCGGATGCCGATATATTACAAGCACATGTTCGCGCTAAATCGTCCTTGATAGATAAAATAAAGGCCTTGACCGGAAAGGCATTTGATGCGCAATTACCCATTCTAGGCTTTGCTCGTCGCATGACAGCTTACAAACGACCTGACCTGATGTTCTCTGATCTCGAACGCTTAAAACACATCGCAGCGGATCAGCCTTTTCAAATCGTACTCGCGGGTAAAGCGCATCCTTATGACGAAGGTGGCAAGCAGTTAATAGCAAGCCTTCATCGTCATATTCATGAGTTGGATGGCGTTATCAATATGACTTTTTTGCCCGGCTACGACATGGATATCTCACGTTTAATGGTGGCCGGTGTGGATGTGTGGTTAAACACACCACTACGTCCCATGGAGGCATCGGGCACCAGTGGCATGAAAGCCGCGTTCAATGGCGTTCCGAATTTGAGCGTGTTGGATGGCTGGTGGATCGAAGGTTGTATCGAAGGCATTACAGGTTGGGCTGTGGGTGACAGTAAGGACTCTGCTAATGGTAATGATGCATTGGCGTTATATGACAAACTGGAGAAGACGGTTCTCCCGCTGTATCAAGATAAAAATGCCTGGGTGAAGGTAATGAAAGGCGCAATTTGTAAAAATGCCTCATTCTTCAACAGTCATCGCATGATGCGTCGTTATACGACGGAGGCTTATATTCGATAAAACCTTTGCAGTGGCTGATTTTCCCTTTAACCCGGATAATTCATGAATCACACGATTTCTTACTTGATCCTTGATTTTACAGGCGATTTTCTTCAATCGACCGTACGCACGGGTACGGCGCTCAATCAGAAAATCGCCTGTAAAATCAATGCTCGGCGTAATAATCTCGCGTATTCATGAAATATCCGGGTTAATTCAATTTCTTTCGACAGGTGTCACGAATACTTGCTTTGTGCCACAATATGTGTTACCATGCCTCGATTTGTAACACATTCGTTTGCCGCCATGATGAAGAAAATGCGTGTTGCAGGGTACTCTCACCAGCATAACGGCGGATTTCACTCTCAGTCGCGAGGAATAAACCATGAGCGAGAATAAATGCTATAAAATTAAATACTTAGTGCTTTTGTTGGGCTTTGGCTGTGGCGTATCGCAGGCGGGCGGGATTCAAACGCTGGAGCTGGATGCCATTTCTGTGGAAGGCCAGGGTGATGAATTGCCTGGTGTGGTGGAGTCAGCAACTGTGGGCACTGTCACCGCCGAGCAGTTGAAAAATCGTCCCTTGGCCCGTACGGGTGAATTACTGGAAACCGTGCCCGGTTTAATCGTTTCCCAGCACAGTGGCGAAGGCAAAGCGAACCAGTATTATTTGCGAGGCTTCAATCTGGATCATGGTACTGACTTTGCCACTTTTGTCGATAATGTCCCTGTTAATCTGGTGACCCACGCCCACGGTCAGGGTTGGACGGATACCAATTTCATTATTCCCGAGTTAATCGAAAACATTCAATACAAGAAAGGGGTTTATTACGCCGAAGAGGGCGACTTTTCCGCCGCAGGTGCTGCCCGCCTGTATTATGCGAATAAGCTAAAACAGGGGATTGCCAAGATTGAGGCCGGTAAATATGGCTATTATCGGGCGATGGTGGCCGACTCTTCCCGGGTTGATGGCGGTGATTTTTTATATGCTTTTGATATCAGCCAGTACAATGGGCCATGGGTAACCCCTATGGGCTATGACAAAAAAAATATTATGTTTCGCTATAGCAAAGGTGATCGTGACAATGGTTTTACCGTTGCCGCGCTTTCTTACAAGGGAGACTGGACCGCGACAGATCAAATTCCCCAGCGTGCAGTTGATAGTGGTTTGATTTCCCGCTGGGGTTCTATGGATCCAACCGATGGTGGTGCGGCCAAACGAACCAGCTTGTCGGCGGATTGGCGTCAGACGGGTGAAACCTCAAGTATCAAGGCAAATATTTATGCGTTTGAATACGCCATGGATCTGTATTCAAATTTTACTTATTACGTGGATGATCCGTTCTTTGTCGATGGCCGAAACAACAGCAATCAGTTTCAACAAACCGATGATCGCCGTGTTTACGGTGGATCAAGCTCGTATAACTTCTTTGCACCCATAGCGGGTTTTGATTCAGAAAATGAAATAGGTCTGCAAGTACGCCATGACAATATTTCAAATGTCGGTATTTATAATACCAAAGCCCGTCAACGCTTGAAAACCATTCGCGAAGATGCGGTAAAACAAACCAGCGTTTCATTGTATGGCAAAACAGATATTCAATGGGTACCTGGTGTTCGATCAATCGTTGGTATTCGACTGGATCATTTTCGCTATGACGTGAACAGCAATATTGCAGCGAATTCCGGCACAGCAAACGATACCCTGGTTTCGCCAAAATTCAGCATGGTGTTTGGTCCCTGGAAGCAGACAGAATATTTTGTTAATGTAGGGCGTGGTTTTCATTCGAATGATGGTCGTGGGGCAACAGCAAAAGTTGACCCTGTGGATGGTAGCAGCGTAGATCCTGTGAATCCCCTGGTGCCTGCAACCGGCGCCGATATTGGTTTACGAACTGCGATAATCCCCAAAACCCAGGCTTCTATCAGCTTATGGGCATTGGATATTGATTCAGAGCTGTTATTTGTTGGTGACGGCGGGGCAACCGAAGCGACTCGCCCAAGTCGTCGTACCGGTGTGGAAGCATCGGTGTATTATCGTCCTGTTTCGACGCTAATCATTGATGCTGATGCGGCATACTCCAGAGGTCGCTTTAATGACAGTGATCCGAATAATGAAGGAAAGTACATTGACGGTTCGGTGGAAGGTGTTGCCTCGCTCGGTGTGAGCTATGAGCCTACGAAAAAGATTTCTACCGGTTTGCGTGTAAGGTATTTTGGTCCGCGTCCGTTAACACCTGATAATAGCGTGCGTTCTAATTCCACGAAAATTGTTAATCTACAATTGGGCTACCAACTGACAAAGCAGGTCAAGGCAACGTTGAATATTCTGAACTTGTTAAACAGCCATGACAATAGCATTGATTATTACTATGAATCACAGCTGAAAAATGAATCAGCGCCAGTAAACGATATTCATTTTCATCCCGAAGAGCCTCGTATGATTCGTGCAAGCTTGTCAGCAGCATTTTAGTCCCGGCTGCCGGTGATAAAAGGTTAATGTTTAAATGAAGCATTCCAGAAAAAGTTTTTTTATATTGGGCATTCTGTGTTTTTGTTTGAGCGACAGTCAGGTTTTTGCTGAACAGAATAAAACACGGGATGTGCTGGATACGCAAACAAAAATTCAGGCTAATGCGGTTCATAGTCAGCAAAACATTGACCAGCTGGATGATGCCAGCAGAAAAATTTTAAGAGAATATCGCACGGTGATGCGAGAGTCAGAAAGTATCAAGGCATACAATCAGCAGTTAAAAAGGCTGGTTGACTCGCAGCAGCAATTGCTGGCTAATCTCAAAAAACAGCTTGACGGCATAAATGTAACCGAGCGAGAAATTGTTCCTTTTTTACTGCGAATGATGGATACTCTGGAAAATTTTGTTGCCCTTGATTTGCCTTTTCTTAAAGAAGAACGTGCTACTCGCATCAAGCAATTACGGGCACTAATGAGTGACGCCGATGCCAGCCTGGCGGAAAAATATCGCCGCTTAATGGAAGCGTATTTGATTGAAACAGATTATGGAAATAATCTGGAAAATACTCAGGGTCAGCTTAGCAAGGAAGATCCCAGAACGGTCGAGTTTTTACGTCTTGGGCGTCTTGAGCTTTATTATCTCAGTCTTGATGGCAAGCAGGCGGGAAGATGGGATCGTCACGCAAAATCCTGGCAAGTGTTAGGTAGTGAAACTATCCCCGCTATTCAACAAGGTATTCGTGTGGCGCGCAAACAAATGGCGCCACAGTTGCTCGATCTGCCAGTCAGCGGAGGTTGAATGTGTATCAGGGATTGATCATTATATGCTTGTTTTTTAGCGCTCAATTAAATGCCGCCCAAGTGATGACGCTGGATGATTTATTGCGTCAAGCGCGAGAAAATTTGACCGCATCCCAGCAAATTAACAAGCAGCGCGAACAGGCATTTCTTGCGACCAAAAAGCTGCGGAAGAAAAAACTTAAACAGGCAAAACAGGATTTAAAACGGGCTGAGAAAACCAGTAAACAATTAAAGAAACAATATAACAAGAATGAAAAACGCATCGCCGAGTTGAAAAAAAGACTGGCAGATCGTTCTGCAACATTGGGCGAAGTGTTTGGCGTGGTTCATCAGGTGGCGGACGACACAGCGGGTTTGTTGCATCATTCGCTGGTTTCCACGCAGGTTGCTGATCGCCAACCTATTCTGAGCAAGCTCACAAAAAGTAAAACATTACCATCCATTCAAGAAATGGAAAAAATGTGGCTGGGCCTGCTGGAGGAAATGACCGAGTCAGGAAAAGTCAGTCGCTATAAAGCCGCAGTGATTACCGCTGATGGCACAGAAACTGAGAAAGCAGTTACAAGAGCAGGTAATTTCAATGCCTTCAGTGAAGGCAAGTACCTGCGTTATCTGCCGGAATCCAAACGCTTGGTGGAATTGGCCAAACAACCAAGTTCTCGTTATCAGGAAATGGCCCGTGAACTTGAAACCAAGACAAATGGTGTGGTAACTGTTGGCATCGATCCAAGTCGCGGCGCAATATTGAGTGCGATTGTACAAACACCTTCCTTAAAAGAACGTATCAAGCAAGGTGGTGTTATTGCCTACATCATTTTATTGGTTGGCGTCGTTGCTTTGTTAATTATACTGGAACGCTGGTTGGTGTTGCTGGTGACTAGCCGCAAGATGAATAAACAACTTAAACTAGACGAGGCAAATACCAATAATCCTTTGGGACGAGTTCTTGCGGTTGCGAATACTGTTCCACGCCAGGGTTTGGAAACCTTGCAGCTTAAACTGGATGAAGCCATTCTCAAAGAGTTACCACGCATCGAACGTGGTTTGTCAACCATTGCCATTATGGCAGCTATTGCGCCGTTGCTTGGTTTGCTTGGCACCGTAACCGGTATGATAGAGACATTTACCTCCATCACCTTGTTTGGAACAGGTGATCCAAAATATATGTCCAGCGGTATTTCTCAAGCTTTGGTGACAACCGAGTTAGGCTTGGCAGTGGCGATTCCGGTGATTGTATTCCACAGTTATCTCACCAGTCGCGGGAACCATCTGATACAAATACTGGACGAACAAAGCGCAGGGCTTGTTGCCATCTCGTCGGATAAAAAACATGCTAGGTCAGAAGCTCCTTAACGACTTCAGTGAATTAATGATGCAGGGCGGCTGGGTATTGTTCGCCATATTGATCGCGACGTTAATCTTGTGGTGGCTGATCCTGGAGCGCTATTTGTTCCTGCGGTTTAGTTTCCCAGGTCTTTGCCTGAAATGGCTGGCTGACTGGCACAACGAATCCAGGTGTGACCTGTGGCACGCCAAAGCCAAACGCCAATATTACATTGCAGTGGCAGGAGAAAACCTGCAACAAAATTTGTTAATGATACAAACTATCACCATGATATTGCCATTACTGGGTTTGTTGGGAACCGTAGCGGGAATGATCGCAACCTTTGATGTGATGTCAGTTTTTGGTACAGGAAATATTCGTGGTATGGCCGCTGGTATATCTCAGGCATTGATTACCACCATGGCAGGCTTGATGGCTGCATTGTCCGGTTTTTATTTTAACGCCAATCTACAGGAACGTGCCGAACAGGAAAAACAACGGTTCGCCGATAAATTGATATTACAGAGGTCAATGGAGTGAGACGTCGTCACAGTTTAAAACAAAAAGGTGCCACCGATGTCAATATGACGCCCATGATTGACATGGTGTTTATCTTGTTGATCTTTTTTATCGTCAGTACTTCTTTTGTACGAGAAACCGGTATTGATATTAATCGACCCAATGCTGATACTGCCGTACAGCAAAATAAAGGAAATATTCTGGTGGCCATTAATGAGCAAGGCGAAATATGGATGGAAAATCGACGCATTGATATTCGCGCGGTACGTGCTCATGTGGAGCGTTTGCATGCAGAAAACCCAGAAGGGGCTGTTGTGATTCAGGCGGATAAATCGTCGGCTACAGGGGTATTGATACAGGTGATGGACCAGGTTCGGCTGGCCGGGGTTAATAATATTTCAGTTGCCGCCAAGCGAAATTAACATGGGTGTTCTGCCGCGAAATAGTTTGGCTTTGTCACTAGCGGTGGTGGTCACCCTTGGTTTGTTTTACAGCATGCAGAAAATGATAGATGGTGACCCGCAACGGCTGGGTAATTTGGACGAGGTAAATGTCATTCAATTTATTCC
>DRLZ01000221.1 GCA_011322755.1 Crenotrichaceae bacterium | reverse complement strand
TGTAGATGAAGCTGAAGTGATTGTTCAAGCTGGTGATGGTGGTTCCGGCTGTCTGGCGTTTCGGCGTGAAAAATTTATCCCGCTTGGTGGGCCAAGTGGCGGGGATGGCGGGGATGGTGGCAGTGTCATTTTCGTGGCCAGTGACAGCTTGAATACGCTGGTTGATTTTCGTTATCACCGGGTGTGTAAAGCGCAACGTGGCGAAGATGGAAAAGGCGATGATCGTACTGGCAAAAAAGGTGATGACTGTATTGTCAGAGCGCCTGTCGGTACCAGAATTACCGATGCTGAAACAGGTGAGTTAATTGGTGACTTGAGCAAGCAAGGCGATACGCTGCTGGTTGCAAAAGGGGGCTGGCATGGCCTTGGTAATGCTCGCTTTAAAAGCAGTACGAATCGAGCGCCACGCAAGATTACAAAGGGTACGCCTGGAGACAGACGCGTGTTGTTATTGGAGTTAAGCGTCATTGCAGATGTTGGTTTGTTAGGGATGCCGAATGCTGGAAAATCAAGCATTATTCGTAAGTTCTCATCGGCACGGCCAAAAGTTGCCGATTATCCGTTTACCACATTGCATCCAAATCTTGGGGTGGTTCGTGTTGACGAGCTTCACAGCTTTGTTATGGCGGATATTCCTGGGATTCTCGAAGGCGCTGCGCAAGGTGTTGGGCTTGGAAATCGCTTTCTTAAGCATTTAGCGCGCACAGGCCTGATTTTGCATGTGATCGATATTGTCACGGATCCGGTTGATCAAATTGCGGCTACTGCAGAAACAATTGCTGGTGAATTGCAGAAATGGGATGAAGCGCTTTATAACAAACCAAGATGGCTGGTTTTGAACAAAGTTGACAGTCTGGCTCAGCAAGAGGTTGATTTACGAGAAACAGAGATTGTTCGTGCGCTTGATTGGAGAGGCCCAGTATTTCAGACGTCAGCGATTAGTGGAGCGGGGCTGAATGTCTTAAAATTTGCAATTATGGATCATCTGCAAACACTTTCCAATCAGCAGGAAGAAAATGAAACACAGGCAGGCGCTTAGGCAGGCGCAACGTATTGTTATCAAAATTGGTAGTTCGCTGCTAACTGATAATGGGCGCGGACTCGATCGTATGGCGATTGCTTCCTGGGTCAAGCAGATTGCTACATTGACGGGGCAGGGCAAGCAAGTCTTGCTGGTTTCTTCCGGCTCTGTGGTTGAGGGAATGGCGCGTTTGGGCTGGAAAAAAAGGCCGCACTTACTGTGCGAGCTGCAAGCCGCTGCATCAGTAGGTCAAATGGGGCTGGTGCAGACTTATGAATCTTTGTTTCAGGAATATCAACTGCATACCGCCCAAATCCTTCTGACACATGAGGATCTTTCTGATCGCAAGCGTTATCTCAATGCTCGTAATACCTTATTGTCGCTACTTAAGCTGAAGGTGATTCCGGTTATCAATGAAAACGATACCGTGGCGACAGATGAAATACGTTTCGGAGATAATGATACGTTGGCGGCTTTGGTGGCTAACCTGGTGGAAGCGGATGTTCTGATTATTTTGACTGATCAGTCGGGACTATTCGATAAAAACCCAGCGCATTATGACAACGCCCGTCTTATTGATTATGCTGAGGCGAATGATCCTGTCTTGGCGACAATGGCTGGTGAGAGTAGTGGTCAATTAGGGCGTGGTGGAATGATCACAAAAATCCAGGCAGCGAAACTGGCCTCCAGGTCAGGTTCGGCAACGATTATTGCTTCTGGTCGGGAGGAGAATATTATTACCAGAATACTGGTTGCAGAGCAGCTCGGAACGCTGCTGGTAGCCAAAGATGAGCCGCTACTTGCAAGAAAACGCTGGTTGGCTGCACAGCTTAAAGTGAATGGTAAGCTTATCGTTGATGATGGTGCGGTAAAAGTATTGGAGCTGTCAGGGAAAAGCTTGTTGTCGATCGGGGTTGAAGCCGTTTCAGGTGACTTTAGACGTGGAGAGCTGGTGGCGTGCCACGATATGTCGGGGCGAGAGATTGCCAGAGGCTTGGTTAATTACAGTGCGGATGAGGTGCAGAAAATAAAACGCCGACCGAGCAGGGATATTGAGCAATTGCTGGGTTATGCAGGCGAGCCTGAGTTAATTCACCGCGACAATCTTGTGCTGATTGAATAACTGAGTGTTTTGAATCTGTAGTTGGGAAGGATTAACTTTAAAGCGCAGGATTAAAACAAGCAATGGCGCAGGTGGACTGCCTGCGCCAGAGCAAGCTACGCCATCGCTTTAACGCGGGCGTTAAGTCGGCTCTTGCTTCTGGAAGCCTTGTTTTTATGAATTAATCCTTTGTTAACTGCTGAATCAATAAACGGTACGGCTTGTTGATATGCTGTTGCAGCTGCTGCTTTGTCTCCTGATTCAACTGCAGCAAGAACACCTTTGATATACGTACGCATGCGACTGCGCAATGCCTGATTATGTAATCGACGTTTGCTTGCCTGGCGGGCGCGTTTTTTGGCAGATGCTGAATTCGCCATAGAGTTTAATGATCCTTGTTTAATTCGGGTGATAAAATATAGCTTGCAATTATGATAAATTTTGCAACTGATGTCAATATCAACGCATCGGTTTTTCGTATATCATATCGTGTCGCGCTTGTACCTCATCACACATTTAGCGTTCATTCGAAATCAGAACATATCCACTAACATTATCCGGGAAGGACGAATCCACTGAGCAAAAAATTACTTAAATCAACTGCAATTGTCAGTAGCATGACATTTTTGTCACGTATTTTAGGTTTTATACGTGATGTCATTTTTGCACGATTTCTTGGTGCAGATGCAGCAACCGATGCCTTCTTTGTGGCTTTTAAGATACCTAACTTTTTCCGGCGTTTGTTTGCAGAAGGTGCATTTATGCAGGCTTTTGTGCCGGTACTGTCTGAATACAAAGAACACGGTGGTCACATTGCGTTAAAACATTTCATCAACCGTACAGCTGGAAGCCTTGCCCTCATATTGATGTTGGTAACAGTGATAGGCGTGGTTGCCGCGCCACTGTTTATCATGGCGTTTGCACCAGGATTTTCCTGGCATGGCAGCTCGTATGAGCTTGCAGTACAGTTGTTGAGAATTACATTCCCATATCTGTTTTTTATTGCCTCGACTGCTTTTGCTGCAGGTATTTTGAATACACACGGGCAGTTTGCTATTCCAGCGATTACCCCTGTACTGCTGAATATCTGCCTGATTAGTGCTGCAATCTGGTTTGCGCCTGGTCTGGATGAGCCAGTGGTCGCGCTGGCATGGGGTGTTTTTATCGCAGGTGCTGTACAACTTGCGTTTCAATTTCCGGCATTGTGGCGGTTAGGTTTGCTGCCGCGGCTGCATTGGGGATTTGCTGATAGCGGGGTGCGGCGAATTATGAAACTCATGGTTCCAGCTTTGTTTGGAGTTTCGATCACACAGTTAAATTTATTACTGGACACTCTTCTCGCCTCTTTTTTGACCACGGGCAGTATTTCCTGGTTGTATTATTCCGATCGGCTGGTTGAATTTCCACTTGGCGTATTTGGTATCGCGCTGGCGACAGTTATTTTACCAGCACTATCAAAATGTCATGCCAGTCAGGATAATGAGGCTTTTTCAGCTGCGCTGGATTGGGGGATGCGCTGGGTTTTATTAATAGGTCTGCCGGCATCGCTGGCTTTGCTGGTGTTGGCAGAACCTTTGCTGGCAACCTTGTTTCAGTACGATGAGTTTACAAATCATGATGTGGTGATGGCAGCGCGTAGTTTAATGGCTTATTCAGTTGGGTTACTGGGATTTATTTCAGTAAAAATACTGGTGCCCGGTTTTACAGCACGTCAGGATATGAAAACACCGGTTCGGATTGGCATGATTGCAATTGTTGCAAACATGCTGTTTAACCTTATCCTGGTGTTTCCGCTTGCACATGCTGGATTGGCGCTTGCCACAGCGCTAGCGTCGTTTGTGAACGCAGGATTGCTTTACAGACGTCTACGACGAGACAGGATTTTCATACCGAAGGCAGGATGGGGCCGATTCTGGTTGATTGTTATTGTTGCGAATCTAGCGATGGTCGGTGTTCTCTTTGTTGGTGTGGAGACTGTGCAATGGCTGCAATCAGATGTCTGGCAACGTGTCAGCAATCTGGCATTGTGGATCGGGATGGCGATTGTGATGTATTTTTCAGTGTTGGCATTGCTGGGGTTGCGACCACACGATCTTGTTCAAAGAACTGTGCAGGGTCGCTAGCATTCCAGCGATCCAACAATTGCTGGATGACTCGGTGAGCGGTTAAAAAACGCGTTTGAGCTGCAGGACGACGATTGAAACAATAATCAGTATTGGCAATAGAGCGGTTATAATCGGGTTTGCGCCGTAAAGAATGCCGGCATTTGCAATGATTTCTGTAGAAAAATACAGTATCAAGGCGAGGACTGTTGCCTGCATGATGCGTTTGCCCTTATTGTGGGATCGGTGTGATCCGAATGCAAATAATGATGCTAGCAAGACCATTGCAGCTGCTAAAAATGGCCTGCTTATTTTTCTCCATAACTGATGTCTGTGGTTTTGATAAGGTTCACCAACACTGCGTAAATAGTCCACGTATGAAGCAAGGCTTTGGATTGATAAACTGTCGATAGGATATTCCAGGGCTTTCATTTCTTCCGCAGTGAGGAAAGTTTTCCACTGAAAATCATCATGCCGGGATTGATCAATGGTTTTATCATGAAACTGTTTGACAGAAGCATTGGTTAGTGACCACGCTCCGTTTTGTTGTAAACGCGCACTTTCTGCACGGATGTAGGTGAGTAACTGATGCGCATTATCAAACTCAAAAATTTCGATATCTGACGGTACGCGTCCAAACTGGATGTCTCCAACACGCACAAAAAGCTGTTTGTTTCGAGACCAGAAGCCATTATTTCCTGCAAGGCTAAGCCCTGATGTTTTCATTGAATTGAGTCGTAATGCTTGCTGTTCGAGTGGTGGCGCTATCCATTGCTCAAACAAAAAAGCAACCAGTAAGATAATAATGCCTGTTTTCAGCAATGACACAACAATGCGCTGAATTGACATGCCGGCTGCCCGCATTGCCATTAATTCGCCACTGTTGGCAAGACCAACCAGAGCAATGACACTGCCAACCATTGCCGATACAGGCGTGAGCATTGTGATTCGTTTCGGAATGGTAAGCAATACAAACAGAAAAGCATCCATTAATGTGTAACTGCCATCACCAACATCATTCAGTTGATCGACGAGTTCCAAAAAACTGAACAATACCAGAACAATGATTAAAATCAGCAGCCAGCCTTTCAGTACGTGGATGGCAATGTAGCGATCAAGCGTGGTGACAAAATAACTCATGTCATCTTGTCCTTTTGGATCCAGCGGAGTTGTACATACGGCCAGATCATTAACACAATAACAGCTATACCCAGTAATACCTCTGGCCACCATAAACCGGGGATTGCTCCAACAATGCCATTTTTTACTCGCGACTTGGCAATTCCTGTCAGGTTGTAATAGACAGCATATAAAATGACAGCCCATACAGCTTTAGCATAGCGGCCTTGACGAGGTTTGGTGCGTGACAATGGTACTGCAAGACATCCAAGAAAAAGTGTTGCCAGAGGTCGTGTTAAACGCCATTGAAACTCTGCAAGGTCTTTGGGTGAAGTTGATTGACTCAACGCCACTGTTTGCGCTGATTTGGCTTTATAGCCGACACTATTGTCAATCTCGCCAATCGGTATGGTTAGCGTAGAAAAATGTAATACCAGATCAATGGGCTTATATTGATCCAGGTCATAACTGTAGCCGTTATAAAAAGTCAGTAACCGTGGTTCACCCGGTTTGTTTTCCGGACGAATCGCGTGTTCAGCGTGGATTACCTGGGTTCGTTGCTGGTTTTGGGTTGAGAAAAATACATTGATTAATCGATTTTGATCAGGTTTTACATCGTCCGCGTAAATTAAAAAACTGCTGTCTTCAGCTTTTTCGATGGCATAAAAATGCTCTGGTTTTATTTTGTCAAGATCAAAATCGTCTTTTGATAATGCTTTTTTCTGGTAAATGTACTCATAGGCCCAGGGTCTGGCAAAAATTGAGAGAGCCCCTACCACGAGCGCAACCAGTAAGGAAAAGCGGGCAACCACTTTGAGAATGTCGATTTCACTCATTCCTGCGTTATACAACGCAATGACCTCATGATCTGCGTGTAGGCGTCCGACGCCAATTACCACAGAAAGAAATAATGCCATTGGCAGCAACATCTCAATGGCAATCAATGTTTCGTAACCAATTAATTGAAAAACATCAGCATACGGCATCCCTGCGTCAACAGCTTCTGCCAGATGTCTCGTTGAAGAGTAACCGACAAATAATAGTGTGAGCAACACACAGATAAAGAGTGTGGGTAAAGCGATCTCGCGGGTAATGTAACGATTTATGATCAAAACAAGTATCTGTTTGGCTGTATTTTTATGAATTATGATTGCAATCTTGCTGCCGTTGCAATGGTACGATGACGAATAGAATTTTCTCTTCTGGATCGATTACCAAAATGGTAAAAAGATAGAAACACCCAGATTATACAGTGCAAAAGACTGCCATGAATATTAACTGAATCAAATTGACCCGGGAAAGCTGACATTTTACTTGCGGATTGTTCGGATACAACAGGAAAAATGTAAGCACTTTGTTGTCTACAGTCATTGTTTGTGATTTTTGTGGAAATAGTGTGTCAATGTGTCGAAATTGTGACGATATCATCTTTGATTCTGAGACATAGAGAAGCACAGCGTTGCAAGATGTGCGAAAATTAGTATTTGATTATGGCATCTATTTATTCAGGTCAACATGAAAAATCTGTTTTATTTTTTGGCTATTCTTGGCGTTACGGCAAGCATTTACTATCAACTATCACATCTCACTGGTTCAGCAAGCGAAGATCCTCCGGCAACGCTTCCCGTGGTTGCCTTATCGACTCAGCAATCCGGATTAATCAAGCGTTATTGTGGTGGTGAAAACCTGATTAAGCTACGTGAAGCACAAGTGGTTGATGGTGTGGAAATCACCAAATCCGGTGTTTGCAGGCCTGATCTTCCTGCCCAGGTCGCTGCATTTGTAAAAGGTACCAATCAGATTTCTCACCAGACGTTGATGAAAACCAATCTGGCACTGGATAGTGTGGTGAAATCTGATGATCTTGATGGTGATGGTGATCCCGATGTCATCCACATCAAGCTGGAAGTATCAGAATTAAATGGGTCAACACCGGATAGTAACCAGGTGACGCCAAGTTACTATATTGCGCCTGGTATAAGACCTGGATTATGGGCTTTCACGCCTAAAACCAGAGGCATGGCGACCAAGACATCGCTGACAACGGAGGCAAATGATACATTGCGTTT